>CBFHCJ010000177.1:0-10662 GCA_965654005.1 uncultured Streptomyces sp.
AGATCGGTGCCATCGTCCTCGGTGAGTTCAGCGGCATCGAGGAGGGTCAGCCGGTGCAGCGCACCGGTGAGGTGCTCTCCGTCGCGGTCGGCGAGGGCTACCTCGGCCGTGTCGTCGACCCGCTCGGCAACCCCATCGACGGCCTCGGCGAGATCGAGACGTCCGGCCGCCGCGCCCTCGAACTGCAGGCCCCCACGGTCATGCAGCGCAAGTCGGTGCACGAGCCGATGGAGACCGGCTACAAGGCCGTCGACGCGATGACCCCGGTCGGCCGTGGCCAGCGTCAGCTGATCATCGGTGACCGTCAGACCGGCAAGACCGCCCTGGCCGTCGACACGATCATCAACCAGCGCGACAACTGGCGCACCGGCGACCCGAAGAAGCAGGTCCGCTGCATCTACGTCGCCATCGGCCAGAAGGGCTCGACGATCGCCTCCGTGCGCGGTGCCCTCGAGGACGCCGGCGCGCTGGAGTACACGACCATCGTCGCCGCCCCGGCGTCCGACCCGGCCGGCTTCAAGTACCTGGCGCCGTACACCGGTTCGGCCATCGGTCAGCAGTGGATGTACGAGGGCAAGCACGTCCTCATCATCTTCGACGACCTCTCGAAGCAGGCCGACGCCTACCGCGCCGTGTCGCTGCTGCTGCGCCGCCCGCCGGGCCGTGAGGCCTACCCGGGTGACGTCTTCTACCTGCACTCCCGTCTGCTCGAGCGCTGCGCCAAGCTCTCCGACGACATGGGTGCCGGCTCGATGACGGGTCTGCCGATCGTCGAGACCAAGGCCAACGACGTCTCGGCGTTCATCCCGACCAACGTCATCTCCATCACCGACGGCCAGTGCTTCCTGGAGTCCGACCTGTTCAACGCCGGTCAGCGTCCGGCCCTGAACGTAGGTATCTCGGTCTCCCGCGTCGGTGGCTCCGCCCAGCACAAGGCGATGAAGCAGGTCTCCGGCCGTCTGCGCGTGGACCTCGCCCAGTTCCGTGAGCTGGAGGCGTTCGCCGCCTTCGGTTCCGACCTGGACGCCGCGTCGAAGGCGCAGCTGGAGCGCGGTCAGCGCATGGTCGAGCTGCTGAAGCAGGCCCAGTACCAGCCGATGGCCACCGAGGACCAGGTCGTCTCCGTCTGGGCCGGCACCACCGGCCGTATGGACGACGTGCCGGTCGCCGACATCCGCCGCTTCGAGAAGGAGCTCCTCGAGTTCCTGCACCGCAAGGAGCAGGGCCTGATGACCTCCATCAAGGAGGGCGGCAAGATGTCGGACGACACGCTGGAGGCCGTCGCCGACGCGATCGCGGAGTTCAAGAAGCAGTTCGAGACCTCGGACGGCAAGCTGCTCGGCGAGGACGTTCCTGCCGCTGCCGCCAAGTGACGTAAGGAAGGGACCTGACTCATGGGAGCCCAGCTCCGGGTCTACAAGCGTCGCATCCGATCCGTCACCGCGACCAAGAAGATCACGAAGGCGATGGAGATGATCGCCGCCTCGCGCGTCGTCAAGGCGCAGCGCAAGGTGGCGGCCTCCACGCCGTACGCGACCGAGCTCACCCGGGCGGTCACGGCGGTCGGCACCGGCTCGAACACCAAGCACCCGCTGACCACCCAGGCCGAGACGGTGACCCGGTCCGCGGTGCTGCTCCTGACGAGCGACCGCGGTCTGGCCGGTGCCTTCAACTCCAACGCGATCAAGGCGGCGGAGCAGCTGACCGAGCGGCTGGAGCGCGAGGGCAAGCAGGTCGACACGTACATCGTCGGCCGTCGCGGTGTCGCCCACTACAACTTCCGTGAGCGCAAGATCGCGGAGTCGTGGACGGGCTTCACGGACGAGCCGTCGTACGCGGACGCCAAGAAGGTCGCGGCCCCGCTGATCGAGGCCATCGAGACGGAGACGGCGAACGGCGGCGTGGACGAACTCCACATCGTCTACACCGAGTTCGTCTCGATGATGACGCAGACGGCGGTCGACAGTCGCCTGCTGCCGCTCAGCCTCGACGAGGTGGCGCAGGAGGCGGCGCCCAAGGGCGAGATCCTCCCGCTGTACGAGTTCGAGCCGTCGGCGGAGGACGTCCTGGACGCCCTGCTGCCGCGCTACGTGGAGAGTCGCATCTACAACGCGCTGCTCCAGTCGGCCGCTTCGAAGCACGCCGCCACGCGGCGCGCGATGAAGTCGGCCACCGACAACGCCGGAGAGCTCATCGAGACGCTCTCCCGGCTTGCCAACGCGGCCCGCCAGGCCGAAATCACCCAGGAAATCAGCGAGATCGTCGGTGGCGCGAGCGCCCTGGCCGACGCGACCGCGGGGAGTGACCGCTAATGACCACCACTGTTGAGACCGCGACGGCTACGGGCCGCGTCGCCCGGGTCATCGGCCCGGTCGTCGACGTGGAGTTCCCCGTCGACGCGATGCCGGAGATCTACAACGCACTGCACGTCGACGTGGCCGACCCGGCCAACGCCGGCGAGAAGAAGACGCTGACCCTCGAGGTCGCCCAGCACCTGGGCGACGGCCTGGTCCGCGCCATCTCGATGCAGCCCACCGACGGTCTGGTCCGCCAGGCCGCGGTGACCGACACCGGCGCCTCGATCTCCGTGCCCGTAGGCGACTTCACCAAGGGCAAGGTGTTCAACACCATCGGTGAGGTCCTGAACGTCGACGAGCAGTACGAGGGCGAGCGCTGGACGATCCACCGCAAGGCCCCGAACTTCGACCAGCTCGAGTCCAAGACCGAGATGTTCGAGACCGGCGTCAAGGTCATCGACCTGCTGACCCCGTACGTCAAGGGCGGCAAGATCGGTCTGTTCGGCGGCGCCGGCGTCGGCAAGACGGTGCTCATCCAGGAGATGATCTACCGTGTGGCCAACAACCACGACGGTGTCTCCGTGTTCGCCGGTGTCGGTGAGCGCACCCGTGAGGGCAACGACCTCATCGAGGAGATGACCGACTCGGGCGTCATCGACAAGACCGCGCTGGTCTTCGGCCAGATGGACGAGCCCCCGGGCACCCGTCTGCGCGTGGCCCTCGCGGGTCTGACGATGGCGGAGTACTTCCGCGACGTCCAGAAGCAGGACGTGCTGTTCTTCATCGACAACATCTTCCGCTTCACGCAGGCCGGTTCCGAGGTGTCGACCCTGCTCGGCCGTATGCCCTCCGCGGTGGGCTACCAGCCGAACCTGGCCGACGAGATGGGTCTCCTCCAGGAGCGCATCACCTCGACCCGCGGTCACTCGATCACCTCGATGCAGGCGATCTACGTCCCCGCCGACGACCTGACCGACCCGGCCCCGGCCACCACGTTCGCCCACCTCGACGCGACGACGGTTCTGTCCCGTCCGATCTCCGAGAAGGGCATCTACCCGGCCGTGGACCCGCTGGACTCCACGTCCCGCATCCTGGACCCGCGCTACATCGCGGAGGACCACTACAACGCGGCCATGCGCGTCAAGACGGTCCTGCAGAAGTACAAGGACCTCCAGGACATCATCGCGATCCTCGGTATCGACGAGCTCGGCGAGGAGGACAAGCTCGTCGTCCACCGGGCCCGCCGTGTGGAGCGCTTCCTGTCCCAGAACACCCACGTCGCCAAGCAGTTCACCGGCGTCGACGGGTCGGACGTCCCGCTGGACGAGTCGATCGCGGCCTTCAACGCGATCATCGACGGCGAGTACGACCACTTCCCGGAGCAGGCGTTCTTCATGTGCGGTGGCATCGAGGACCTGAAGAAGAACGCCAAGGAGCTGGGCGTCTCCTGACGGTCGCCTGTGGCGGGCCCGAACCGGGCCCGTGACAGGTACCGCCTCTTGGTGAGAGGGGTGGAGAAGCGTCTCGCGGGCTTGCACCGCGGGGTGCGGTCCGCCCCTCTCCCCACGCTGCTGCATGACAGCGGGGCTGAGCCGATCCGCGGTTACCGCCGCGTGGCCCCCGCACCCCCAGCCGATGGCCGGGGCGGGCCGAGGCACTTCGGTGCCGGAGGCCCTACTAGACTTATGACCCAACACCCGGCAGTACGGCCGGGTGGTGACCCGAGGAGCCACCCTTGGCTGCTGAGCTGCACGTCGAGCTGGTCGCCGCCGACCGCCAGGTCTGGTCCGGCGAGGCCACCCTGGTCGTCGCGCGCACCACGTCCGGCGACATCGGCGTCATGCCCGGTCACCAGCCGCTGCTCGGTGTGCTGGAGTCGGGCCCGGTGACCATCCGTACGAGTGATGGTGGAACGGTCGTCGCCGCGGTGCACGGCGGTTTCATCTCGTTCGCGGACGACAAGCTGTCGCTGTTGGCCGAGGTCGCCGAACTGTCGGACGAGATCGATGTCCAGCGCGTCGAGCGGGAGCTCGAGCGCGCGAAGGCGGAGGGCGACGCCACCGCCGAGCGTCGCGCGGACGTTCGACTGCGTGCGGTGGCGGCGCGCTGAACCCAGCGCGCGACGTCATGACATGACTCAGCCGCGGTCGGCCCGGAGCAATCCGGTGCCGGCCGCGGCTGAGGCGAATGCGGGTGTTTTTTCCGTTCCGTTACCTAGGAGACGAGGAGGTCGGTGTCGATGGTCCTCGCTCTGACTGCGTGCGGATTGGTCGTGGCACTCGTGGTGGTGGGGCTGTTCGTCTTCGGCCTCAGACGCCGCCTCATCCAGCGCTCCGGTGGCACCTTCGACTGCAGCCTGCGCTGGAACGTTCCGGAGGAGCCGGACACCAGCGGCAAGGGCTGGGGCTACGGCATCGCCCGCTACAACGGCGACCGCATCGAATGGTTCCGCGTCTTCTCATACGCCCCGCGCCCGCGCCGCGTCCTGGAGCGCTCGGCGATCGAGGTGGCCGGTCGGCGCGATCCCGAGGGGGAGGAGGAGCTGGCGCTGCTCTCCGACGCCGTGATCCTCGCCTGTCACCACCGGGGCACGCGGCTGGAGCTCGCGATGAGCGAGGACGCGCTGACCGGTTTCCTGGCTTGGCTGGAAGCCGCGCCCCCCGGACAACGAGTGAATGTGGCGTAGTCACACTCACTCGTCGGGTGGGGTCCCCTCGGACGAAGTCCGAGGGGGCGTCGACGTCGCCTGAGCCCTCCCTTCGGACAGGGTGACGACAGGCCGTTGCTCAGGGCGGGGCCATTGGTTCCCCAACTGCCCCGCCCTCCGCTGCCCCGTTCGGACGAGGGTCGTACGCTGACCGAGCGGTAGGCGGTCCTGGGAGGGCGGATGAACGAGGCGGCACGCTCTGGAGCGGTGCTCGTCGTGGACGACGACGCGGCCATCCGCCGCTCGCTGGAGCGCGGACTACGGCTCAGCGGCTTCCGGGTCCGGACCGCCGACAGCGGCCCGGACGCGCTGGCCGCGATCCGGGACGCACCGCCCGACGTACTCGTCCTCGATGTGTCGATGCCCGGCATGAGCGGCATCGAGGTGTGCACACGGCTCCGCGACGACGGCCGGGACCTGCCCGTCCTCATGCTCTCCGCGCTCGACGAGACCGCCGACCGGATCGCCGGGCTTCAGGCGGGCGGCGACGACTACCTCGTCAAACCCTTCGCCCTGCAGGAGCTCGCCCTGCGGCTGCACGCCCTGCTGCGCCGCCGGCCGCCCACCGGACGGGAAGTACTGCGGGTGGCGGGCCTGGTGATCGACCCGGCGGCCCACACCGCCCACCGGCACGGCCGCAGCCTGGAACTGACCCGGCGCGAGTTCGAACTCCTGGAGGTACTCGCCCGCAACGCCGGCCTCGTCCTCACCCGCGACCAGCTCCTGGACCGGGTCTGGGGCTACGACTTCGACGTACGCACCGACGCCGTCGACACCTTCGTCAGCTATCTGCGGCGCAAGCTGGAGGCGCACGGCGGGGAGCGGCTGATCCACACCGTGCGCGGCGTGGGCTTCGTCCTCAGGGAGCAGCCATGAAGCTGTCCACGCGCATCGGGCTCGCCGTCGGGCTCACCGTCCCGCTCCTCGTGCTCGCCTCCGGCTGGCTGCTGCTCCACATGGTCGCCCGCGACCTGCACCAGGAGGAGGACCTCCATCTGCGCGCACGGGCCGCCGCCGTGCGCCCGGACGCCCGTGCCCTGCTACGGGCCACCGCCGCCAGGCGACCCAAGGCCGCCGACACCAGGGAACGGCAGCTGTACAGCGCCGCCCTCGACGTCGGCGTACGCGTCGTCGGACCCGAGGCGACCTTCCGCGGGGGACCGCAGCCCGACGACTCGGTCGCGCTGTCCGCGCCCGCCGCCCGCCCCGTCACCGTCCGGGAGACCGGCCACAGCTGGCGGGCCCTGTCCGTACCGATACAGGGAGCCCAGGCCTCGGGCACCCTCTGGGTCTTCCAGCCGGACACCGCCGACCGCGCCCAACTCCGGCTCGTACGGCGCCGGGTGGTCATGACGGCGCTGCTCGCAGCACCCTTGTCCGGGCTGCTGGCCTGGGGCATCGCCACCGGCGCCACGGGCCCGCTGCGCCGCCTGCGCCGACGCGCGGCGGGGCTCGACCCGCGCACCAGCACCGCCCGGCTGCACCACGAACACACCGGCGTGACCGAGGTCGACGACCTCGGGGCCACCCTGCAGACGGTCCTCGCCCGCTACGACGAACAGGCCGCGCGCACCGCCGAGGCCCTGGAGACCGCCCGCTCGTTCTCCGCGGCCGCCTCGCACGAACTGCGCACCCCGCTGATGAGCATGGGCACCAACCTCGACATCCTCGCGGACCATCCGGACCTGCCCGAGCCGGACCGCACGGAGGTCCTCACCGATCTGCGCAAAGAGCACGCCCGGCTCCTCGGTCTGCTGGTGATGCTGCGCGAGCTGGGGCGCGGCGATCTCGTGGAGGCGGAGGCGTTCCGCACCGTGGACGTGGCGGAGACCGCGGACGCGGCGGTCTCCGAGGCCCGGCGTCGCGCCCAGGACTCCGGGATCGCTCTGCGGGCGGAACCCGGGCTCATGGTGCACGGCTGGGAGCCGGGCTTGCGGCTGCTGCTCGACAACATGCTGGCCAACGCGCTGGCCCATGGGCGGGACGCGCACGGGCGGGCGAGGGTCGCGGTGGGTGTGCACGGGACCGGTACCGATGTGGTGATCACGGTGGACGACCACGGCCCGGGTGTCCCGTACGAGGCACACGGCCGGATCTTCGAACGCTTCCAGCGGGGCCCGGCCAGCGCGGGCTCCGGTCTCGGTCTGACCCTGGTCGCCCAGCAGGCGGCGCTGCACCGGGGGAGTGTCACCGTGGCGGACGGCCCGGACGGCACAGGGGCGCGCTTCGAGGTACGGCTGCCCCGGGCCGGCGGGGCGCTGCCCGACCGGCGGGACTGGCTGATCGGCACAGCGAGGGCGAACCCGTCACAGAGTTCCCACAAAGACAGCTCCTAGCCTCCCCGGCGTATCGGACGGTCGGAACCGGTCCGTCCGGGAACGGAGGCAACGATGTTTGTACGACGACGGCGCATCATGCTCGCGGGAATGGCCGCGGCGGCGCTGCTGATGACCGGCACCGGGGCGGCGGCTGCCGACAACTCGCCCGTGCCCGCGCGCACCGGGGACGGGGCCAAGGCCCTGTGCAAGCGGGTGCCGAAGATCGACCGGCGGATCGACCGGGCGCTGAAGCGGCTGGAAGGGGGAACCGAGGCACGCGGCTCGATCGCCCGGCTGCAGCTGCGCGTGGACCGTGCGAAGAAGGCGGGACACGGCGAGATCGCCACGTATCTGCAGGACCGGCTGAACTACCGCAAGTCGTTGGTGCCCACGCTTCAACAGCGGCAGAAGGACCTGAAGGACGTCAAGGCGTGGTGCGTGGACCACGCGGACGGCAAGGCGGCGAGCTGATGAGGCCGCCGCGGGGGGCGGTTCCCGCGGTGGCACTCCTCGTGGGCCTCACCGCGGGCTGCGCACGGGAGCATCCCACAGCCGCCACGCCGCCCTCGTCCGCCGCACCCTCCGGTTACGCGGACGTGCAGAAGAAGGTGGCCGCCGCCGAGTCCGCTCTCTCGGCGGCGGACCGGGACGCCGCCCAGGACGGCAACAGCCGCTGAACGCCCGGGGAGCGCGACTCAGCGCTCCCCGCCTGTGCAGGTGCAGGTGCAGGTGCAGGTACCGGCCGGCCGGGGCGGTGGGCTCAGCGCTCGCCGCCGGGAACCCACAGCACGTCCCCGGTCTCGTTGTTGGCGTACCGGGCCAAAATGAACAGCAGGTCCGAGAGGCGGTTCAGATAGGTGGCCGTCAGCGGGTTCATCACCTCGCCGTGGGCCTCCAGCGCGGCCCAGGTCGAGCGCTCGGCGCGCCGTACGACCGTGCACGCCTGGTGCAGCAGGGCCGCGCCGGGCGTGCCGCCGGGCAGGATGAACGAGCGGAGCTTCTCCAGCTCGGCGAGGAAGCGGTCGCAGTCCGCCTCCAGCCGGTCGACGTAGAACTGCTCGACCCTCAGTGGCGGAAACTCAGGGTTGTCCACCACCGGCGTCGACAGGTCCGCACCCACGTCGAACAGGTCGTTCTGCACGCGGGTGAGGACCTTGACGACCTCCTCGTCGAGACCGCCCAGTGCGATCGCGGTGCCGATGACCGCGTTCGCCTCGTTGGCGTCCGCGTACGCGGCGATGCGCAGGTCGGTCTTGGGCACCCGGCTCATATCGCCGAGGTGCGTCGTGCCCTTGTCGCCGGTCCGCGTGTAGATGCGCGTGAGATTGACCATGTGACCAGCGTAGTTACGCCCCGGCCGTGCGGAACACCCGTGTGCCCACCGTCACGGCCAGTGCCGCGAGCCCGAGGGCGACGAGGACCCCGTACAGCATGTGCGCCGTCGCGTAGGAGCCGACGTACGCGTCCCGGACGGCGTCCACCAGATAGCGGAACGGCAAGCCAGCCGGGGGTGAGTGACATCGGCGGCATCAGGCCTGACAGCAGCATGGACGGCATCGTCATAGCGTTGACGGCGGGGCCGAACTCCTGAGGGGTGCGGACCTTCATGGCCCGCGCGTACGACAGTGAGGCGAGCGAGATCGTCAGCAGCGCCACAAGCATGAAGCCGATCAGGATCCCGCCTCTGGGCCATCGCGCAGGAGGTCCTCGACAACCTCGACCAGGCCCTGCGCGAGGAGACCGGCGCACCCGCCGACGATCCGCTGCCCACCCTGATCGCCGGTCAGATCAACTGGGTCCACCAGACGGTCATGGCCGTCATCGGCCGGGAGATGATGACCGGACGCAAACCGGGCGAAGTGTCGCGCGAGGTGCTCGTGCTTCTCGACGACATGGAGGAGCTGTTGAGCGGGAAAGTGCTCAATTACGCCGTTCGGGGAGCGGAATGACACGTGCCGGTGTGACGTCCGTCATGTAAGACGTGACGCGCGTTACTTACCGGTCACACTGCCCCTCACGGGCGCTAGGGTCCGGCTGAGAGGCTTGCACGGACAGCGCGTCAGGGAGTCGCACAGTGACACGGAAGCTTGCCGTCATCGGAGCCGGACTCATGGGTTCCGGTATTGCCCAGGTGTCGGCCCAGGCCGGCTGGGACGTCGTCCTGCGGGATGTCACGGACGAGGCGCTGACCCGTGGCACGGACGCCATCAAGGCCTCGTACGACAAGTTCGTGAGCAAGGGCAGGCTGGAGGCGCACGACGCCGAAGCGGCGCTCGCCCGCATCACGGCGACCACCGACCTCGACGCCGCCGCCGACGCGGACGTCGTCGTCGAGGCCGTCTTCGAGAAGCTCCAGGTCAAGCACGAGATCTTCCGGACGCTCGACAAGATCGTCCGCGAGGACACCGTGCTGGCGTCCAACACCTCCGCCATCCCGATCACCAAGATCGCGGCGGCCACCGAGCACCCGGAGCGGGTTGTCGGCGTGCACTTCTTCTCGCCGGTGCCGATGATGCAGCTCGTCGAGCTGGTCCGCGGCTACAAGACGAGCGACGAAACCCTGGCCACCGCCCGCGCCTTCGCCGAGTCCGTCGGCAAGACCTGCATCGTCGTCAACCGCGACGTCGCCGGCTTTGTGACAACCCGTCTCATCTCGGCGCTCGTCGTCGAGGCGACCAAGCTGTACGAGTCGGGCGTGGCCACCGCCGAGGACATCGACCTCGCCTGCAAGCTGGGCTTCGGCCACGCCATGGGACCGCTGGCCACCGCCGACCTGACCGGCGTCGACATCCTGTTGCACGCCACGAGCAACATCTACACCGAGTCCCAGGACGAGAAGTTCGCTCCGCCGGAGCTGATGCGCCGGATGGTGGACGCCGGTGACATCGGGCGCAAGAGCGGGCAGGGCTTCTACAAGTACTGAGCTCGAACGAACCTCTGGGCTGTCACCTCATCAGGTGAATTCGGTATCGGTTCGCTTACAGACGGCAACCTGACCGCCTTCTGGACAGTCAGAGGTTGCACAACCATGACGTGGAGTCACGAACGACGCACTCTCGGGGAGCGCATATGCACATCAGGGGCGACCACGCCGAGCTGGTCGTCGGGGGCCGCCTCGACGTCCGCAGCGCGGCGGACGCCCGTACGGTCCTGCACTCGGCCGTCGACGACGGCGTCGGCGATCTGCTGCTCGACCTGTCCGAACTGGACTCCTGGGACGCCACCGGGCTCGGGGTGATCATGGGGGTCCACCGGCGGGCCGGGCGCTGTGGCAGGCGGCTGGTGATGCGCGGCGTGCCACTGCAGATGCAGCGGCTGCTGGTGGCCACCCGGCTGCACC
>CBFHCJ010000178.1:0-10643 GCA_965654005.1 uncultured Streptomyces sp.
CGGGCCGGTACGCCCCGCGCCGCCCGCCCGCGTCACGCCGGACGAGCCCCTTGTCGTAGAGGCGCTTCAGGATGGTGTGCACGGTGTTGTAGGCGAGGCCGCCGCCGATCTCGGCCTGGATCTCGGCCGGCGTGAGTGCCTGCTCCGTGGCCCACAGGGTGGCGAGCACCTCGCTCTCCAGCTCACCGGCACTGCGTCGTTCCGCCCTGCCTCCAGGGCCTCTGCCAGCCATGCCCGTAACCTTACAGCGCGTAGGGGCCCGGCGGCTCGGGCCGTGGAGGGGGCCGCTGTCGACCGGGGCACCCGGGGCCACTCCATCAGCCCAGCGGTGTCCGCGAGGTGACCGGGGGACCTCCGGTGCCGCGCTGCACCCCGGGGCCACCCGGGTTAGCTTGTCCGTGTTTTCAGTCTCCACGTTTCCGCGTTCCACGTTCACCGACTGCTTTCCCGACTCCGGCTGTCGTTCCCACGGCTCGCAGGGTGCGATGCCCCTACGGTCTGTAGGGGGGGTGAAGGGTGGGTCATGGCCAACAGCTCGAACATCACGCTCGCAGGCGTCCGCCGGCTCGCGGCGCCGACGGTCGCCGGCATGTCGTGGCGCGACCGCGGCCAGGGCCTGCTCGCCCTCGTGGCCGGCGCCTTCACGCTGGCCCAACTCGTCCTCGTAGGGCCGCGCATGGGGCTCGGCTGGGACGAGACGGTGTACGTCAGCCAGATCAGTGCCCACGCCCCCGCGGCGTACTTCAGCGCGCCGCGCGCCCGGGGCTCATCGCTGCTGGTCGCCCCGATCACCTCGTGGTCCTCGTCCACCGCGCTGCTGAGGGTCTATCTGGCGGTGCTGTCCGGAGCCGCCCTGTACTTCGCCCTGCGTGCCTGGCGTGGCATCTTCCCCGCCCGCGTACTCGCCCTCGGCGGCGCGCTCTTCGCCGGCCTGTGGGTGACCGTGTTCTACGGACCGCAGGCCATGCCCAACTACTGGGTCGCGATCGGCGCCCTGGGGGGCACCGGCTGCTTCCTGCGCGTGCGCACGGACAGCGCCGACCGGGCGGCCCTGTGGGGCGTCGCCGCGAGCGCGGCCCTGATGGCGTGGATGCGGCCCACCGACGCCGTCTGGACGACCCTGCCGCTGCTGGTCCTCGCGGTCCTCGTACGACGGTGGCGGCGCCTGTCGCTTCTGCTGGCGCTGGTGGGCGGGCTGGCCGCCGGGGCCGCCGAGTGGATCGTCGAGGCGTACGTCAGCTTCGGCGGCCTCGCGCAGCGCCTGTCCGAGGGGTCCCGGATACAGGGCGGGCTCGGCTGGAACATCGCCGTCGGCGACCAGCTGAAGAGCCTCGGCGGGCGCACCCTGTGCCGCCCGTGCACCGGCGCGATACCCAACCCGGCGGTGACAGCCTGGTGGTACGCGCTGCCCCTGCTCGCCCTCCTCGCCGCGGCCGTCGCCGTCCAGGCCCGGCGCGCGTCCCGCACCCTGGTACCGCTCGCCTGCGCCGTCACGGCCGCCTTCCCCTACCTCTTCCTGATCGGGTACGCCGCACCCCGCTTCCTGCTCCCCGCCTATGCCCTGCTCGCGATCCCCGTCGCCGACGCCCTGATGCACCTGGCCACCGGACCGGACGGCAGATGGCGGCCGGTCGTCGCGACGCTGGTGGCGATCGCGGTCGCCGGGCATCTGGCGGTGCAGTTCGTGGTGCTGCACCGCACCGTGCACCGCACCACCGCCGACCACCGCGCCTGGTCCCGCACGGCCGCCGAACTGCACCGGCTCGGCGTCCGCCCGCCCTGCCTGCTGACCGGCGACGAGTCCCTCCCGATCGCCTTCTACGCCGGCTGCTCCTCCGCCGCGACCGACGGCAGCAACGAGAACAGCACCACGGCCGCCATTGCGCGCACCGCACAGCGCATGCCCGTCGCGTACCTGGACACCCCGACCGGCCGTCCACCGTCGTACGCACGCGACTGGCCCACCCGCGCCTTCGACGGCGTACGCATCCACATCGCCCCCACCGCGGCCAAGGGCGGACGCGGATGACTCCTCCGCCGGGCACCGACGTGGCGCCCGCCGCGCAGGTGTCACCCGGTGCCGGAGCAGCCGCGTCCCTGCGCCGCAGGTCCCCCTGGCATGCGGCCGTCACCCTCGCCGTGCTGATCGGCGCCGCGCTGCTCGCCCGGCACCACTGGCCCGTGATCGAGGCAGGCGCCTACCGGCTCGCGGGCGCCGACGCGAGGTGGCTGGCGCTGGGGGCGACGGCCACGGCGGCGACGTGGGCGTGCTCGGCACTCGCCCAGCAGGGCGCGGTGGCCGAGGCGTTGCCCGGCGGGCGGCTGGTGGCGGTGCAGTTCGCCGCGTCCGCCGCCAACCACGTCCTGCCCGCGGGCCTCGGCGCCGGTGCGGTCAACCTGCGCTACCTGACCCGCTGCGGACTGTCCGTGCCCCGCTCGGCGACCGCGCTCGCGGTCAAGGCCACCGTCGGGGCCGTGACCCGAGGCGTGCTGATCGCCGTCCTCGCCCTCGCCGGCCCCGGCTTCCTGCGCCTCCCGCGCGTCCCCACGGTCGCGGTGGCGGCCGCGCTCCTGGTGGCCTTCGCGCTCGTGATCCTGCTGTCCGGACCGCTGCGGCGCGCCTGGCGGGCGGTGGGGGCGGACGTGCGGGCCGTGCACCGGCTCCCCGCCCGGGCCGTGGCCCTGCGGGGCGGGTCGCTGGCCTTCGCCTCGCTGCACGCGCTGGTGGTGGTCACGGTCACCCGGGCCCTCGGACTGCCCCTGCCGGCCGACCGGGTGGCGCTGGCCCGTCTCGCGGCCGACAGCGCGGCCGTCCTGCTGCCCACCCCCGGAGGCATCGGCTCCCTGGACGCCGCGCTCACCCCCGCGCTCAAGGTCGCCGGAGCCCCCGGCAGCGCGGCGGCCTCCGTGGTCCTCGGCTACCGGCTGCTGACGGTGTGGCTGCCGCTGGTGCCCGGTCTGGTGGCGCTCGGCGTGCTGATGCGGCGCAAGACGCTGTGACCGTGCGGACGAACCGAAAGGCCGCGCGGCTGTCAGGATGCGTTCAGGTTCCCGGTGGCACCGTCAAGCGCCATGACCTATGAGATCTCTCGGAATGCCGGGCGCCGGAGCCCCGCCGAAGCCGCTCCCGGCCCTCGTTCGCACTGGAACAAGGTTCCCGAAGTCACCGTCTACTTCTGGATCATCAAGGTCCTGTGCACGACGGTCGGCGAGACCGCGGCCGACCTGCTCAACGACAAGGCGGGCCTCGGCCTGACCGGTGTGTCGCTGCTGATGGGCGCGCTTCCGTGTTCGCCGTGCACGGTGAAGCCGTGCCGTACGGGGTCCAGGACGAGGTTTCCGGCGGTGGCAGCCGGGCGGGGCGCGGCCAGTTTGGGCGCAGCCCGCAGCCGGGCGGCGAGTTCAGGGAGGTGAAAGGGCTTCGGCAGATAGTCGTCGCCGCCGGTGGAGAACCCGGACAGCCGGTCCGTGAGCCGGTGATGGGCCGTCAGGAAGATCACCGGCGCGAGGAAACCGTTGGCCCGGATCGCCTGGCACACATCGCGGCCGTCCGCGTCGGGCAGCCCGATGTCGAGGACGGCCGCGGAGACGTCGTCGCCGGCCGGCCGCAGGGCGGTCGCACCGTCCGAGGCGGGCACGATGTCGTACCCCTCGTCCCGCAGGCCGCGCAGCAGCCGTCCCGCAGCGCGTGATCGTCCTCGACGACCAGGATCTTGTGGCGCATGGTCCTCCGTGGGGGCGCTCGGCCTGGCTCAGGCGGGGGTTCCCACGTGCTGGGCGGCGTCATCGCCGGACGCGGACGCCGTAAGCAGGGGACGCAGCCGGGTGGTCTCCAGACGACGGGCCAGGGCGTCCGGGCGGCGGGCCGACGGGATCATCGCGACGGACGCGACGAGGGCTCCGACGACGAACCCGGCCACCACGTCGTGCGGGTAATGGGCGCCGACCCAGACCCGGGAGGCCGCCATCGCGGTCGCCGCCACCAATGCGAGGTGACCGATCCGGCGCGATACGAAGAACAGGGCGACCGCGGCCGCCGCGGCTATCGCCGTGTGGTTGCTGGGGAACGACCAGTCGCCCGGTGCCGGACAGGTCTCCAGCGTGGCCACGTGCAGGCTCTGACAGGGGCGGTCCTCGCGGACCAGCAGCTTCACACCGGAGTTCACCGCGTACGCGAGGACGACCAGGAGCGGGACCGCCAGGGCGACCAGCGCGGCACCGGAGCCTGTACGCCGCGCCTGCCACCAGCCGACGATCATCAGCACGGCGAACAGCCCGAGCCCGTACGTCGACCACGCGGAGATCAGGGAATCCAGCCAGGACGGGGCACGATGGGTCAGGTCCACCACGTCCCTGTAGGCAGAGCCGTCGATCGACGACCCGTCGAAGGCGTACATCATCCGCGGACACCGTCCCTCGCGGCCCGGCGGGAGCGGAGCAGCTCCAGAGCGAGCGGGGTCAGCGAGACGGCGACGATCACCGCGATCATCGGCAGCAGGTACTTGTCGACGTTCGGCACCGACGAGCCCAGGGCGTACCCGGCGAGGGTCAGGCCGAGGCTCCACACGAGGCCGCCGACAACCTGCCAGAGGGTGAAGGTCCGCACGGGCACATGCAGCGCGCCTGCCATCGGGTTCAGCACCGTGCGCACCACGGGGACGAAGCGGGCCAGGACGATCGCCTTCGCGTGTCCGTACCGCTCCAGGAGTTCCTCCGCGCGCTGCGCGCCCTCGTGTAGTCGGGCAGAGCGACTACGGGCGAGGAGCGCGCCGCCCGCCTTGCGCCCGAGCAGATAGCCGCACTGGGACCCGGCGAGCGCGCCGACGGCCGCGGCGACCAGAAGCAGGGGCAGCGACAGCTTCACTCCGGCCTGGCCCGAGCCGGTGCAGAGCAGGCCCGCCGTGAACAGCAGGGAGTCGCCGGGCAGGAAGAAGCCGATCAGCAGCCCCGTCTCGGCGAACATCACCACGCCCACGCCCAGCACACCGAAGGCCGCGAGCAAAGACTGGGCGTCCAGCACATTCACCGCGAGCTGGGATCCCAGGGACAAGGGTGTGGCCATAGTCGCGAGCCCTTCCTTACGGGAGGCCGGGCGCGACGGAGCGTCGCCCGGCGATTGACTACAATCGTGTAGACCGTCTGCTGAACTGTAGACGATGAATGGGTGACGAACGTTCCCGTGATCACCGTTACGGGTGAACGCGCCCGAATCCGGGCGGTCGCCGCGCAACGAGTCCGGCCGTCCGGCGGGTTCAGGCCGTCCGACGCGTTCGGCCGTCCCACGGGTTCAGGCCGTCGCGAGGGAGATCTCCGTCGACTTGATCAGGGCGACGACCGAGGAGCCGGGCGTCAGACGGAGGTCCTCCACGGCGTCCCGGGTGATCGCGGCCGTCAGCGCGCCGCCCACGACCGTGACCTTGACCGACGCCATGGCCCCGCCCGTGGTGACACCGTCGACGGTACCGGGCAACTGGTTCCGGATGGAGACGCCCTCCAGCGCGGCGGTGGCCAGCGCGACCTCCGTCGACTTGACCAGGGCGTACACGGCGGCACCCGGAGCGAGGTCCAGCTCGTCGACGGCCTCCGCGGTGATCGCGGCCGTCACGTCCTGGCCCCCCGCCAGTCTGACCTTGACGATCGCCATGACCTCGCCCGGGGTGACGGCCGTGACGGTGCCGGGAATCTGGTTGCGGATGCTCAGGTTCATGGGCGTGCCTCGTGGAGCGTGGGGGAATTGTCAGGGTCTGCCCTGGCCGCTCCCACCGTAGCCGGACTCGCGGGACCGCACCCGCGCGGCGCGTCAGGCCGGGTACGCGTGCGTCTGCGCCGCCTTGACGGTCGCCCAGACCGTGGCGCCCGGCTGGAGGCCGAGTTCGGCCGCGGCGACGGTGGTCAGGTCCGCGGCCAAGGGGAGTTCGCCGGTGAGGTCGGCGCGGATCTGGTCGCCGTGGGACTCCAGCCCCGCCACCTCGCACCGCCACAGGTTGCGCGCGCTGGAACCGCTGGGCCGGTCCCGGTACAGGGTCACGGCGCTCGGCGGGAACGCCACGAAGACGGGCCCGGACAGGTCCTCCGTGGTGGTGATCGCGCAACCGGCGTCGAGCCGCACGGTGTGGCCGTCGGCCCGCCCCTTGTAGAGGTTCAGGCCGACCAGTTGCGCGATGTAGTCCGTACGCGGATGGCGGGCGATGTCGGTGGGGGAGCCCTCCTGGACCACACGGCCGTGCTCGATCACGACCAGCCGGTCGGCGAGCACCATGGCGTCCAACGGGTCGTGCGTGACCAGTACCGCGACCGCCTCGAACTCGGCCAGGTGGCGCCGGAGTCGGGCGCGCACCTCCAGTCGGGTGCGGGCGTCGAGCGCGGCGAGCGGCTCGTCCAGGAGCAGCAGCCGGGGCCGGGTGGCCAGCGCGCGGGCGAGCGCGACGCGCTGGGCCTGGCCTCCGGAGAGCCGGCGCGGCTTGGTTCCGGCGTGGTCGGCGAGCCCCATGCGCTCCAGCCACGCGGCGGCGATCGCCCGAGCCTCAGCCTTGGACGCGCCCCGGCAGCGCGGGCCGAAGGCCACGTTGTCGAGCGCGGACAGGTGCGGGAAGAGCAGATAGTCCTGGAAGACGACGCCGACGGGACGGGCCTCGGGCGGCGTACGGTCCAACGCGGCGCCGTCCAGCCGCAGATGGCCGCCGGTGAGCGGGACGAGCCCGGCCAGGGCGCGCAGGGCGGTGGTCTTGCCGGCGCCGTTGGGCCCGAGCACGGCGACGACATCGCCCGGCGCGGCGGACAGCGTGACGTCCAGCCGGAAGGAGCCGCGCTCGACCACGACCCGCGCGTCGAGGCCCTGGCCGCGTACACCGGTGGCATCCGGGTCGGTGCCGGCCACGGGGTCGGTGCCGGTCGCGGGGTCGGTGCCGGTCCGGTCGACGTGGGTCATGACGCCGTCGTCCAACGGTCCCGCAGCCCCGCCAGCACCGCGATCGACACCGCGAGCAGCACCAGGCTCAGGGCGATCGCCGCCGCCGGGTCGTCCTGCAACGCCAGATAGACGGCCAGCGGCATCGTCTGCGTACGGCCGGGGAAGTTGCCCGCGAAGGTGATCGTCGCCCCGAACTCGCCGAGCGCCCGCGCCCACGCCAGCACGGCACCGGCCGCGATGCCCGGCGCGATCAGCGGCAGCGTGACCCGGCGGAACGCGGTGAAGCGCGAGGCACCGAGCGTCGTGGCGGCTTCCTCGTAGCGCGGGTCGGCGGCCCGCAACGTGCCCTCGACACTGATGACGAGGAACGGCATCGCCACGAACGCCTCGGCCACCACCACCCCGGCGGTGGTGAACGGCAGCGTGATCCCGAACCACGCGTCCAGCCACCGCCCCACGACCCCGTTGCGTCCGAGCGCCAGCAGCAGTGCCACACCGCCCACCACCGGGGGCAGCACGAGCGGCAGCGTCACCAGCGCCCGTACGAGGCCCCGTCCCGGAAAGTCCGTACGCGCCAGCAGCCAGGCCAGCGGCACGCCCAGCAACAGGCTCACCGCGGTGGCGGCGGTCGCGCTCACCAGGGACAGCTGCAACGCCTGCCACACCTGGGTACTGGTCAGCTGGTCGGGCAGAGTGCGCCAAGGAGCCCGCACGAGCAGGGCGAGGAGCGGCAGCAGCAGGAACGCCAGGCCCCCCAGGGCGGGCAGCAGCAGCGGCAGCGGGGCCGTCGACCGGCGGACACGCCGACGCCGAGGCCCGCCCACAAGTGTGTCGGCCGCGGCGTCGGACGTGTCGGGCCGTGTCATGGCTTCAGGAACCCGGCCGCGGTCAGGACCTTGCTGCCCTCCGCCGACTGGACGAGCGCGATGAACGCCTTGGCCGCCTGGGCGTTGGGCGCGTTCTTGAGCAGGGCGACGGGGTAGTCGTTGATGGCCTTGGCCGACTCGGGGAACTCCACGCCCTCCACCTTGTCACCCGCCGCCTTCACATCGGTCTTGTAGACGACCGCGGCATCGGCCTCCTTCAGCTCCACCTTCGTCAGCGCGGCCTTGACGTCCTGCTCGTACGAGACCGGCGTGAGCTTCAGCTTGCTCGCGTCCAGCGCCTTCTGCGCGGCGGCCCCGCAGGGCACCGTCTTGTCGCACAGCACGACCTTGAGGCCGGACTTGGTGAGGTCCTTCAGGGAGGAGACCTTGTCCGGGTTGCCGGGCAGGGTGGCGATCTCCAGTTGGTTGCGCACGAAGGTGGCGGGCGTGCCGACCACGTCCCTCTCGTCCGTCACGATCGCCATGGTCTTGGGGCTGGCCGCGGCGAAGACGTCCGCCGGGGCGCCGCCGGTGATGCTCGCGGCGAGGGTGTCGCTGCCACCGAAGTTGAAGGTCACCTTCGTACCGGGATGAGCCTTCTCGAACTCCTTGCCCAGGGTCGTGAAGCTCTCCTTGAGGGAGGCGGCGGCGAAGACGGTGACCGTGCCGGACAGCTTCGGCGACGAGACCGCCGCCGAGGCCGCCGTCTTGGGGGAGCCGGACGAGTCCGACGAGGAGGAGCAGGCGCTCAGGGCCAGCAGCGCGGCGGCCCCCACACCGATCACCTGCATCACCCGGCGGGTCCGGCGCGCGGAACGGGTCATCACGGGTCCACTCCCTCTGGTCGTTCAGAAGGGACCCCGTACCCCTCCGATACATCGATACGTCGATCATACTGACGCAGATACCATCCGGAAAACTCCTGTGGCATCGCATGAGCCGGGAGATCAGCCGACAGGGCTGGCATGTGCGTTTTCGCGGCACGGTCGCACGGATGCCGTCATCCGAGAGGGGTGACCTGTGGACCAGTGGACCAGTACCTGACGGAACCGGTCGCCGACGCCGCTGTACCGGCGCAGCTCGTGCTGACCGGCGAAGCTCGCGCTGACCTTCAGGCCCGGTCGATATGGACGTTCGTCGACTTCACGCGGGCGGTGGCCTCCATCCCGACCTCCAGGCCCAGTTCCTCCACGGCCTCCCGGGTCAGCAGGGAGACCAGGCGGTGCGGGCCCGCCTGGATCTCCACCTGGGCGGCCACGTCCCCGAGCTTCACGGCGGTGACGATCCCCGGGAACGCGTTGCGCGCCGAGGTGTACGAGGGGGCGTCCTCCTCGCCGGGAGTACCCCCGCGCGCCAGCTCCACCGAGAACGCGGCCAGGTCCTTGCCGTCGATGACCCGGCGCCCGCTCTCGTCGCGCCGGGTCGCCACCCGCCCCGCGTCCGCCCACCGCCGCGCGGTGTCCGGGCTCACCCCCAGCAGACGGGCGGCCTGGCCGATTGTGTAGGACTGCATGGGCGTCACGATAGGCGCCCGCGCCGTCCCCGCTGAAACGGCCCGGGAGGACTCCGCGCAGCCGGATCTGATGCGAACCGGCCTGGCCGACCGCGCCGACATGGCAGGATCGCATCTCGTGGGTGTGTCCTGGGCGGTGCGGAGCGTGCGTGCGGCGGTGTTCGCCGTCGTGTGCGTGCTGCTCGCCGTCGGCGGTCACACCCTGGCCACCGGCGTAGTGCCGCCGGTATGGGTGGACGTGGCCGGGTTCCTGCCCGTGTTCGCCGGCAGCGCGGCGCTCGCCGGGCGTGAGCGCTCGCTCCTCGGCATCGCCGTCGCGATGCTCACCGTGCAGGCCGGACTGCACCTCGCCTTCGACGCGGCCGGCCCGCCGATGCACATGCCGGGCATGCCGCAGGGCGTGCAAATGGCCTCCCAGCCGCAAGCGATGACCTCGCACGCCATCGCCTCGCACCTGGCCGCCGCCCTGCTCGCCTCCTGGTGCCTGCGGCGCGGCGAGGCCGCCCTGTGGTCGCTGCTGCGCAAGGCCGCCGCGTTCGTCCCGGGCCTCGCCGCCTGGTGGCGTACGGCGCCGCTGCCCGCGTACGCCAGACCGCCGCGACCGTACGCCCACCCGCGCCACCACCTCCGGCAGGCGCTGCTCCGCCACGCCCTCTCGCGGCGCGGCCCGCCCCCGGGGTCCCCGTACACGATCTGAACCCCCGACACCGAACCCGAGTACGGAGTTTCCCCACCCATGTCCCCGATGCCTACCACCCTGCGCCGCGCCGGCACCGTCGCCGCCCTCGCCGCCGCCGGCGTCCTCACCGCGGCGGGCGCCGCCTTCGCGCACGTCACGGTGCACCCCGAGAGCTACGCCAAGGGCGCCACGGACGGTGTGCTGACCTTCCGCGTCCCCAACGAGGAGGACACCGCCGCCACCACCAAGGTGCAGGTCTTCCTGCCCACGGACCACCCGATCCTGGGCGTCCTCGTCACCCCGCAGGACGGCTGGACCGCGCAGGTGACCACCACCAAGCTCAAAACGCCGGTCAAGACGGACGACGGCACCATCACCGACGCCGTCTCCGAGATCACCTGGACCGGTGGCCGTATCAGCCACGGCCAGTACCAGGACTTCGACGTCGCCTTCGGTCAGCTCCCGGACGACACCGGACAGTTGACCTTCAAGACGCTGCAGACCTACTCCGACGGAAACGTCGTCCGCTGGATCGAGGAGACCCAGAAGGGCCAGGACGAGCCTGAGGACCCGGCGCCGGTCCTCCGGTTGACGGCCAAGGGGACGGCGGAGGACAGCGGTTCGACGACGGCTCCTGCCGGCACCACGGGGAAGCCGAGCGCATCCACCACGAAG
>CBFHCJ010000179.1:0-10603 GCA_965654005.1 uncultured Streptomyces sp.
GACGGGCTTCTGCACGTGGTGCGGTCCGCCGCGCACCCCGAGGCGAGGGACATGGCCGCCGAGGCGGAGTGGTTCATGGACTACCGCAACAGCGACGGCTCGATCGCGGAGATGTGCGGCAACGGCGTGCGGGTGTTCGCGCGCTACCTCCAGCGCGCCGGGCACGCGGCCGAGGGAGACCTCGCGGTCGCCACGCGCGGCGGCGTGAAGACCGTGCACATCTCGAAGGACGGTGACATCACCGTCGGCATGGGTAAGGCGGTGCTCCCCGACGGGGACGTCACCGTGAGCGTCGGCGACCGCAGCTGGCCCGCGCGCAACGTGAACATGGGGAACCCGCACGCGGTCGCCTTCGTCGACGACCTCGCACACGCGGGCGATCTGTTCACCCCGCCGCCGTTCAGCCCCGCCTCGGCCTACCCGCACGGGGTGAACGTCGAGTTCGTGGTCGACCGAGCCCCCCGGCACGTCGCGATGCGGGTCCACGAGCGCGGCTCCGGCGAGACCCGCTCGTGCGGCACGGGCGCGTGCGCGGTGGCCGTCGCCACCGCCCGACGTGACGGCGCCGACCCGGCCGCGACGGGCACCCCGGCGACGTACACCGTCGACGTCCCCGGCGGCACCCTGGTGATCACCGAGCGCCCGGACGGCGAGATCGAGATGACGGGCCCGGCGGCGATCGTCGCCGAGGGCGAGATCGACGTCCAGTGGCTGGGGACCGCGGTCCGCTGACCCCCGACGGCTCGTCAACAAAGGCCGCAGGGCGGTCCCTTGGGGGCGATCGGGCGGCGCGCTGAAGCACGGCGTGGCACGGACGGTGACGCTCCGCA
This sequence comes from uncultured Streptomyces sp., assembly GCA_965654005.1. Taxonomy (GTDB): domain Bacteria; phylum Actinomycetota; class Actinomycetes; order Streptomycetales; family Streptomycetaceae; genus Streptomyces. The sequence continues at coordinate 831 of CBFHCJ010000179.1, forward strand.
GCGCGGAGCGTCCTGGACACCACGGTCGGCCGTGCCGCTCCGTGACTCCGTATCGCAGTTCGGAGCGCCCCTGGAGGCTCCGATCCGAAGTCCAGGGAAGATAAGAGTGTTCGAATCGATGGTGTTCGGATCTGCCCCTGGCTGGAAACCGCAAACCTACCGACCTTCGCTCGAATGGGTGATCCGTTTCACGCTCGGCGAGAGCCGGTCGGGCGGGCGTGGTGGGCTCGGTAGCATCAAGCACCGGCCCGGACGTGGGACCGTCGCCAACCCCTGCGCCGTGTACGCCATCGGGGCACCCGTCCGCCGGTCCACGGAGCCGGAGGTGCCCAATGAGTGCGGAGGCCACGAACCCTGCCAGCCCTGCCCCCACGACGCCGGGGGCGCACCGCAGGAAGAGCCGTCCCCGAATCGACCTGCGCCGCCTGGGAAGGGCGGCACTGCTCGGCCCCGCCATCCGCGACCGGCTGCCCGACGCCATCGGTCACGTCGCCGAGGCGCACCGCGCCCACCACCCCGACGCCGACCTCGAACCCCTGCGCCACGCCTATCTGTTGGCCGAGTCCTCGCACCGCGGGCAGATGCGCAAGAGCGGCGAGCCGTACATCACGCACCCGCTCGCCGTGACCCTGATCCTCGCCGAACTCGGCGCCGAGACCACCACCTTGACCGCCTCGCTGCTGCACGACACCGTCGAGGACACCGATGTGACCCTCGATCAGGTGTGTGAGGAGTTCGGCGAGGAGGTGCGCTACCTCGTCGACGGCGTCACCAAGCTGGAGAAGGTCGACTACGGCGCCGCCGCCGAGCCCGAGACCTTCCGCAAGATGCTCGTGGCCACCGGCAACGACGTGCGCGTGATGTCGATCAAACTCGCCGACCGGCTGCACAACATGCGCACCCTGGGCGTGATGCGCCGTGAGAAGCAGGAACGCATCGCCAAGGTCACCAGGGACGTGCTCATCCCGCTCGCCGAACGCCTCGGCGTCCAGGCGCTCAAGACCGAACTCGAGGACCTCGTCTTCGCGATCCTGCACCCCGAGGAGCACGAGCACACCAGGGAGCTGATCGTCGACAACGCGGCGCACGGCGACGACCCGCTCACCGAGATGGCCGAGCAGGTGCGGACGGTGCTGCGGGAGTCCGGAATCCCGGCCGAAGTCCTCATCAGGCCACGGCACTTCGTCTCGGTCCACCGCATCTCCCGTAAACGCGGCCGACTGCGGGGCGCCGACTTCGGACGTCTCCTCGTCCTCGTGAACGAGGACGCGGACTGCTACGGGGTCCTCGGCGAACTCCACACGTGCATGACCCCGGTGGTCTCCGAGTTCAAGGACTTCATCGCCGTTCCCAAGTTCAACCTGTACCAGTCGTTGCACACGGCGGTCGCGCGCGAGGACGGGGAGATCGCCGAAGTCCTCATCCGCACCCACCAGATGCACAAGGTCGCCGAGGCCGGCGTGATCGCGCTCGGTAATCCGTACGCTCCCGGCTCCGACGACCCGGCCGACGGCGAGCGCGTCGACCCCACCCGCCCCGGCTGGCTCTCCCGCCTCCTGGAGTGGCAGGAGGCGGCCCCGGACACCGACATGTTCTGGTCGACGCTGCGCGAGGACCTGGCCCAGGACCGGGAGATCACCGTCTTCCGCCTCGACGGGGGCGCGCTGGGGCTCCCGGAGGGCGCGAGCTGCGTGGACGCCGCGTACGCGCAGTACGGCGAGGACGCGCACGCCTGCATCGGCGCCCGCGTCAACGGGCGGCTCGCGACGCTGAGCACGGTCCTGAAGGACGGCGACACCGTGCAGCTCCTCATGGGCCAGGACCCGGCCTCGGAGCCCTCCAGGCAGTGGCTGGAGCATGCGCACACGCCCGCCGCGCGGATCGCCATCCAGCGGTGGCTGGCGGCGCATCCGTCCGGTGACACGCCGGACCCGGGCGCCGCGAGGCTCGGCGCCGCGATCTCGTCGGACGACGCCGCCGCGCTCACTTCCGCGCTCGGTCCCACCGCCCGCCCGCCCGCGCTTCCCGCACGCCCCGCCACGGACGCGCCCGGGGCGCGCGCCGCCAACGCCGTCGTGGATGTGCCCGGCGCCACCGTACGCCTCGCGGGCTGTTGTACGCCGGTGCCGCCCGACCAGGTCACCGGCTTCGCCGTGCGCGGCGGAGTGGTGACCGTCCACCGCGTCGGATGCGCCGGAGCGGCGCGCATGAAGAGTGCCGGGCGCGCGGAGGTCGGTGTGCGCTGGGGCGACACCACCGAGTGCCGGGTCACGCTCGTCGCCGAGTCCTTCGGACGCCCGCACCTGCTCGCGGACCTCACCGAGGCCATCGCCGTGGAGGGCGTCGCGATCGTCTCCGCCACCGTCGAGCCGCCCAGCCAGCAGCGCGTGCGCCACACGTACACGCTCCAGCTCCCGGACGCCGCCCACCTGCCGGCCCTGATGCGGGCGATGCGGAACGTACCGGGCGTGTACGACGTGAGCCGCGCCCAGCACCCGGCGACCACCTAGGGACAGCGCGGGAGGGGCTGATCTTTCATCCCGTCCGGCGTTTGAGGACGAGGCCGTTCAGGCCGAAAGGGGGGTTCTGGGTGCGCAGTCCCCAGGTACGGGAAGGGCAGGGGCGGCGGGGGCGAAACACCACGGGTCCCCGCGCCGGGCGGCGGCGGCCGACCGGGCCGTGGCCAGGGCTGAACCCGTTCGGGTGGGATCGGCGCGCGTCGTCGCTGTGCGGACCGTGTGCGCTGGTAGCGGTGGTCCATGCCGCACAGCCTCCGTTCCGCGATCCCCCGTGCCCGCCGTGTCAGGGCGGCCCTGCTCGCCTCCGCCGTCTCCGTGTGCCTGATCGCCGCGAGCGCCCCCTCGCGCCCCGTCCCCCTGGGCCTCGGCGACCGGCTCTACCCGACGCTCGGCAACCCCGGCTACGACGTCCGGTCGTACGACCTCTCGTTCACCTATTCCGGCGACAACAGCAAGCCCCTCACCGCCGTCACCACCATCCAGGCACGCACCACCGAGCCCCTGGAGCGTGTCAACCTCGACTTCGCGCACGGCGCGGTCGAGTCCGTCGACGTGAACGGCGCGCCCGCGGACTTCGCGCCCGCGGGAGAGGACCTGGTGATCACGCCGGACACCCCGCTCCCCAAGGGCGGCGCGCTGAAGATCACCGTACGGCACACCAGCGACCCCGTGGCCGCGAAGGACCGGGAGAGTGGCTGGGTGCGCACGAACGACGGGCTCGCCATGGCCAACCAGGCCGACGCCGCCCACCTGGTCTTCCCGTGCAACGACCACCCCTCCGACAAGGCGCTGTTCACCTTCCACGTGACCACGCCGGCCGACTACACGGCGGTCGCGAACGGTGTGCCGGCGGGCGAGAAGCAAGCCGGCGGGACCACCACCTGGAGCTACCGCACCGAGCACCCCATGGCCACCGAACTCGCCCAGGTCTCCATCGGCCACACCGCGGTCCTGCAGCGCAAGGGCCCGCACGGACTGCCCATCCGTGACGTCGTCCCCGTCGCCGACAAGACCACCCTCGGACCATGGCTGGACAAGACCCCCGACCAGATCGCCTGGATGGAGGGCAAGGTCGGGCCGTACCCCTTCGAGACCTACGGGGTGCTGATCGCACAGGCGCAGACAGGCTTCGAACTCGAGACCCAGACGCTCTCTCTCTTCGAGAAAGGAGTGTTCACCCAGGCCGCGTACCCCAAGTGGTACGTCGAGTCGGTCATGGTGCACGAGCTGTCCCACCAGTGGTTCGGCGACAGCGTCAGCCCCCGCACCTGGTCCGATCTGTGGCTGAACGAGGGGCACGCCACCTGGTACGAGTCCCTGTACGCGGAGGAGACCGCGAACCAGCCCATGGAGTCGCGCATGAAGGCGGCGTACGCCCTCTCCGACCGCTGGCGCACGCTAGGCGGCCCGCCCGCCGCACCCAAGCCGCCCACCCCCGGGCAGAAGATCGGCATCTTCCGGCCGAACGTCTACGACGGCGCCGCGCTCGTGCTGTACGCGCTGCGCCAGGAGATCGGGCGCCCCGCCTTCGAGACTCTGGAGCGGGACTGGGTGAGCCTGCACCGGGACGGCACGGCGGACACGGCCGACTTCGAGCAGTTGGCGTCCAGCGTCGCGGGGCGCGACCTGAGCGGGTTCTTCCAGGCCTGGCTCTACGGCGAGAAGACGCCGCCGATGCCGGGGCACCCGGACTGGAAGAGCGACCCCCTTCCGGCCTCCGGGACAGCCGGACAAGTCAGGTGACGAGCCGGGCCGTGCCGTGCGACCATCATCGGGTCTGCGGCGCGGCCCCGAGGGCGGGTGACCGGGAATCTCCCGGGGTACTCAAGCGTTGTGACCGGTGACGAGTCGTGCGGCCGAGGCGGCCCGCACGCCGTCGCCGCATACGGAATCCCCATCGACGTAAGGACCCAATGACCTCCTCTTCTTCCCCTTCCCAGGACACCAAGCGCTTTGCGCACGCCTACCCCGAGGGTCTTCGGGCCGATGCCCTGATGGAAGAGGACGTCGCCTGGAGCCACGAGATCGACGGAGAGCGGGACGGCGACCAGTTCGACCGCTCCGAGCGCGCGGCCCTGCGTCGTGTCGCGGGCCTCTCCACCGAGCTCGAGGACGTCACCGAGGTCGAGTACCGGCAGCTGCGCCTGGAGCGCGTCGTACTCGTCGGGGTGTGGACCTCGGGGACCGTGCAGGACGCGGAGAACTCGTTGGCCGAGCTGGCCGCCCTCGCGGAGACCGCGGGCGCGCTCGTGCTCGACGGCGTGATCCAGCGTCGCGACAAGCCCGACGCGGCCACCTACATCGGCTCCGGCAAGGCCGACGAGCTGCGGGACGTCGTTCTCGAAACGGGCGCCGACACTGTCATCTGCGACGGTGAGCTGAGCCCCGGCCAGCTGATCCACCTCGAGGACGTAGTCAAGGTCAAGGTCATCGACCGCACGGCCCTGATCCTGGACATCTTCGCCCAGCACGCCAAGTCCCGCGAGGGCAAGGCGCAGGTCGCGCTCGCACAGATGCAGTACATGCTGCCGAGGCTGCGGGGCTGGGGTCAGTCGCTGTCCCGGCAGATGGGCGGCGGCAGTGGCGGCCTGGCCACCCGTGGTCCCGGTGAGACCAAGATCGAGACGGACCGGCGGCGGATCCGCGAGAAGATGGCGAAGATGCGCCGCGAGATCGCGGAGATGAAGACCGGCCGCGAGATCAAGCGCCAGGAGCGCAGGCGCCACAAGGTGCCCTCGGTCGCCATCGCGGGCTACACCAACGCCGGAAAGTCCTCCCTGCTCAACCGCCTCACGGGCGCCGGCGTCCTGGTCGAGAACGCCCTGTTCGCGACCCTCGACCCGACCGTGCGCCGGGCCGAGACCCCGAGCGGGCGGCTGTACACGCTGGCCGACACGGTCGGTTTCGTCCGGCACCTGCCGCACCACCTGGTCGAGGCGTTCCGTTCCACGATGGAGGAGGTCGGCGACTCCGACCTCATCCTGCACGTGGTGGACGGTTCGCACCCGGTGCCGGAGGAGCAGCTGGCCGCCGTGCGCGAGGTGATCAGGGACGTCGGCGCCACCGACGTACCCGAGATCGTCGTGATCAACAAGGCGGACGCTGCCGACCCGCTGGTGCTCCAGCGGCTGCAGCGGATGGAGAAGCGCTCCATCGCGATCTCGGCCCGCACCGGCCTGGGCATCGACGAGTTGCTCGCACTGATCGACATCGAGCTGCCGCGGCCCTCGGTCGAGATCGAGGCCCTCGTGCCCTACACGCACGGCCGACTGGTCGCGCGCGCCCACTCCGAGGGCGAGGTGATCTCCGAGGAGCACACCCCGGAGGGCACACTGCTCAAGGCACGGGTGCACGAGGAGTTGGCGGCGGAGCTGGCGCCGTACGTTCCCGCCTCCGCCCGCTGACCCACAGCGGTCGAGCTGCTCCCCAGCAGTCGGACCGCCCACAGCAGTCGGGCCGCCCCACAGCAGTCGAAAGGCCCGCCCCCTGGAATGCGCCGCCGTCGCAGGGAGCGGGCCTTCTCGCCGCTTGTCGCTCGCCGCGTTGTCGCTGCCGTCGCAGACGGTGGCGGTGAACGCCGGCACCGCCGACGGTCGCCGCCAGAACGGTCCGCCTCCCGCGCCGATGCGTGACGGGTGTACGTATGGAACGCACGGTGCTGCCGGCCCTTTGGGGCGTGGTGATGTCCTGTCGGACGCCGGCGACGGCCACCCGCGGCGCCGATCGCACGGACGCGACCCCCACCGTGTCCGGGCGGTCGGGGACGAAGGGCGGCCAGTCGGTGAAGACTCCGGTGAGCCACCGGGCCGCAGTCCGTCCCCACCCGTCAGGCGTGTTCAAGCACGTTCAGGCGCATTGAGGCCTGTTGAGGCGCATTTAGGCTTGGTGAAGGTGCATTCAGGCGTGTCGAGGCGTGTGCCCAGGCGTGGCGTGTCACTGGGTGGCGAACTCCTTGCTCACCGACTCGTAGACGCCCTTGGCCACTTCGCCCAGCCGTGGTCCGGCCAGCCAGCCCGACGACACCGGGCCGATCGAGGTGTTGGACACCAGTGCGGGCTTGCCGTCGGAGCCGGTCTCCACCCAGCCACCGCCGGACGAACCGCCCGTCATGGTGCAGCCGATGCGGTACATCGTCGGGTCCGTCCGCACGATCGAGAGCCGGCCCGGCTTGTCCTGGCACTGGTACAGCTTCTGGCCGTCGTACGGGGCCGCGGCCGGGTAGCCGGTCGCCGTGATGTTGTCGACCTTCGGCACCGCGGGGCCGTCGAAGTTCACCGGCAGGGCAGAACCGACCGTCTCCTCAAGGGACTTGCCGCCGTTGCTCTTCTCCGGTGTCACATGGATGACGGCGAAGTCGTACGAGGCACCCTGGCCGCCCGTCTCGCCGCCCTGTTCGATCCACTGGTTCGAGGTCTTCGCCCCGTCACCCCACCAGACTCCGTACGGGGCGACCTCCTCGCGCGTCGCGTTCTTCAGTTCGGCCTGCGTCATCCCGGAGTTGTTGTACGCCGGCACGAACGCGATGTTGCGGTACCAGCCGCCCTTCTTGCCGGCATGCACGCAGTGGCCCGCGGTCCACACGAGGTTGGACTTGCCCGGGTGGGCGGGGTCCTCGACCACGGTCGCCGAGCAGACCATCGTGCCCCCGGGGGCGTCGAAGAACAGCTTGCCCGCCGTGGGCGCGTCGTCGTGGTACGTGGCCCGCACCGTCTGCGCCTTCACCGGCGCCGGGGTCGGGTCGGTGACGCCCTGGTCGCCCGAGAGGTCGTTGTCGCCGACGCCCTTGTCGGGGTCCTTGGCCCTGCGCATCCGGTCCGGGTCCCACAGACCCTTGATGATCGGGTTGATGAAGTCGTTGGCCTCGCGCAGCCAGTCGTCCCGGTCCCAGTTCTTCCAGGCACCGTTCTTCCACTTGTCGATGTCGATCCCGTGCTCCTTGAGCTTCTGCCTGATGTCGTCCGGGATCTTGATCTTGCCGTCGCCCGCGGAGGACGTGGACGCGGACGCGCTCGCCTCGCCGCTCGCCTTGGCGTCGCCGCCCTTGTCGCACGCGGTCGCGGTCAGCGCCAGCGCGGTGGCGAGACCGACGGCCGCCAGCGCGGGGGATGTCCTACGGCGCGCGCTCCCTTCTCGGCGGGCGGCGAAGAGCGGGCGTATGGGTCGCATCGTCTGAAATCCCCCTGGAATCAACCTGTGTGAAGGCAGCGGTGCACCGCCGTTGAGGACGGCACGTCATGGATGATCACCGCTTCCACCGAACGGCACCACACACTATGCGGTCGCTGTGGGGGACTTCCGATGGAACGGCAACGGTTCCGTCACGGAGTTGATCATCGACGTGCCTCGGTACGGGGTCGGGGCCGGGGTCAGGGACCCGCGGTGAATCCGTGGCGAAATCACCGGCAAGGATCTTCCGCCCACCCGCTTCCACCGGCCGTTCACGTCGTTGGTACGTACGGGCGATCTGTCGTCCGTGCTCAAACCCTCGCCCCATATCCCCTCTGAACAGCGGGAGGAACTGACGTCGTGACGGTGACGGAGACTGCGGTGGCGCCGGTGGAGGGCGCGTCGGAGGGGTGCGCGGAAGCGAAGGGGGAGCGCTCGGCGCGCGACGCGACCTACGGCTTCGGAGGAGCGCGCACCGCGCACGAGGGCATCCTGCGGCGGCAGTCGGCGCGCGAGTCGGCGGCGCGCACCTATGCGCGCGCTCTGCCGATCGTGCCCGTGCGGGCGCGCGGGCTCACCATCGAGGGCGCCGACGGGCGCCGCTATCTCGACTGCCTCTCCGGCGCGGGCACGCTGGCGCTCGGCCACAACCACCCGGTGGTCCTGGAGGCGATCCGGAACGTCCTCGACTCGGGTGCGCCGCTGCACGTCCTGGACCTGGCCACTCCCGTCAAGGACGCCTTCACCACGGAGTTGTTCCACACGCTGCCGCCGGGCCTCTCCGACCGCGCCCGCGTGCAGTTCTGCAGTCCGGCCGGAACCGACGCCGTCGAGGCAGCGCTGAAACTGGTGCGCGCGGCCACCGGCCGGACCGGGATCCTCGCCTTCACCGGCGCGTACCACGGGATGACCGCGGGAGCGCTCGAGGCGTCCGGGGGCGCGACGGACGTACGGGTGACACGCCTGCCGTATCCGCAGGACTACCGCTGCCCGTTCGGTGTCGGTGGCGAGCGCGGCGCCGAACTCGCCGCACGCTGGACCGAGTCCGTCCTCGACGACGTCAAGTCGGGCGTACCGATGCCCGCCGGGATGATCCTCGAACCCGTCCAGGGGGAGGGCGGGGTGAACCCGGCGCCGGATGCGTGGCTCCGGCGGATGCGGCAGATCACCGAGGACCGGTCCATTCCGCTGATCGCGGACGAGGTGCAGACCGGTGTGGGACGCACCGGACGTTTCTGGGCGGTCGAGCACAGCGGTGTGGTCCCCGACGTGATGGTCCTCTCCAAGGCGATCGGCGGTAGCCTGCCGCTCGCCGTCGTGGTCTACCGCGACGACCTCGACGTCTGGCGACCCGGTGCCCACGCCGGCACGTTCCGCGGCAACCAACTCGCCATGGCCGCCGGTACGGCGACCCTTGCATATGTCCGAGAGAACCGCCTCGACGAGCGTGCCGCCGCGCTCGGCGCGCGCATCCTGGACCGACTCCGCGCACTCGCCGCCGAGTTCCCGTGCATCGGGGACGTGCGGGGTCGGGGGCTGATGATCGGCGTCGAACTGGTGGACCCCGAGGCCGCACCTGAAGCGGCGCCCCTGGACATTCCGACCGCCGATCCCGGGGGCACCGGGCCCCGCCCCGCCGCGCCCGCGCTGGCCGCCGCCGTCCAGCGGGAGTGCCTGCGCCGCGGTCTGATCGTGGAGCTGGGCGGGCGGCATGCGAGCGTCGTCCGGTTGCTGCCACCGCTCACGATCAGCGACGAGCAGACGGACGCGGTCCTGGACAGGCTCGCCGACGCGGTGGCCGCGGTGGGCCGGGGCCCATACACCCCTGAGGCTCTCAGCCCCCGCACCCCTGAGCCCTTCAGTCCCTGACCCCTGAGCGCCTGCGTCGCGCCCCTGGACCGATCCCACAGCAGGTGGCCCTCCCTGTCGCTGTCCCGGCCCCGGCCCCGGGCGCGGGACCGGTCCAAGGACGGCCCCAGTCCCGCTGGCTGGTCCCGGGGACGGCAACACGGCGGGACCGAGCCCGCCACCGCAGCAGACAACCGACCTTGCCTCTCGCTCCCACCTCACCAGGAAGACCCAAGGCCC
>CBFHCJ010000180.1:0-10598 GCA_965654005.1 uncultured Streptomyces sp.
CGTGACGGACCTGGCGGACGGTCTCCAGGAACGGCAGCGACTCGATGTCGCCGACGGTGCCGCCGACCTCGGTGATCACGACGTCCACCTCGTCGGTGGCCATGCGGCGGATGCGGTGCTTGATCTCGTTGGTGATGTGCGGGATGACCTGCACCGTGTCGCCCAGGTACTCGCCGCGCCGCTCCTTGGCGATCACCGTCGAGTAGACCTGCCCGGTGGTGACGTTCGCGGAGCCGTCGAGGTTCCGGTCGAGGAAGCGCTCGTAGTGCCCGATGTCCAGGTCGGTCTCGGCGCCGTCGTTGGTGACGAACACCTCACCGTGCTGGAAGGGGTTCATCGTGCCGGGGTCGACGTTCAGGTACGGGTCGAGCTTCTGCATCACCACCCGCAGGCCCCGGGCCTTGAGCAGCATGCCGAGGCTGGAGGCCGTCAGGCCCTTGCCGAGCGAGGAGGCGACACCCCCGGTGACGAAGATGTGCTTGGTCGTCGTGGCTGAGCTGTTTCGAAAAGCAGCGGGCGGCATGGCCAAGAGGGGGCTCCCGTGGTCGCGGTCTGGGGTGCGGTCCGGCTGAACCTCCGAAGGACTTCCGGGGGCGCCGTCGCTGCGGTTCGGGGGTTTCGTGCCCACCGGTCCACGGGCTACCAGCGTATCAGCGCCCGGGCGAGACCGCTTCCGGCCAGGGCCCGCACACGTGTCACCATGGACGCGCGACACTCACTCGAGGCTCACCTGTTCGGGTCAGTCCCCTTGTTCGGAGCGGCACGCGGATCATGGAGGTGCGTCGTATCCTGCTCGGACACTCTCTGCCGAGCGCTCCCGGAAAACGGCACCACCCCCGCCCGTCACCGGAACAACAAGGGCTCGTCAGTTCGTTGAACATCGACTGCTTCTATTCCGAGTGGGTCGGTGAACAACGTCATTCTCACTGACCCCATGACCGCAAGAGCGAACGCCCCCCGAGGGCGACGTGGCCGTTCGACTGGAGTTGCATTGGCCGGGCGCATCGAAGACTACGCACTCATCGGAGACATGCAGACCGCCGCGCTGGTCTGCCGGGACGGCACGGTGGATTGGTTGTGCCTGCCCCGATTCGACTCCCATGCCGTCTTCGCGGGGCTGCTCGGCACAGAGGAACACGGGTTCTGGCGCCTGGGCCCGGCCCACGCGTCGGACGCCCAGGCGCCGGCGGCGACCCGGCGCACATACCGCGGCGAGTCCCTGATCCTCGAGTCCGAGTGGGACACTCCGCGTGGCACGGTCCGGGTGATCGACTTCATGCCGCCGCGGGACGGCGCTCCGCAGCTGATCAGGGTCGTGGAGGGCGTCACGGGCCGGGTGCCGATGCGCTCCGCGCTGCGCATGCGGTTCTCGTACGGACGCATCGTGCCCTGGGTGCACAAGCACGAGGGGCGCACGGTGGCCATGGCCGGGCCCGACTCCGTGTGGTTCGACACCCAGGCCGAGACCTATGGCAAGGGTCTGACCACGTACGCGGACTTCACGGTCGCTCCCGGTGACCGGATCGCGTTCACGATCTCGTGGCAGCCCTCGCACAAGGAGCCGCCGCCGCTGCCGGAGCCCGAGCAGTCGCTGGAGGCGACCGAGGACTTCTGGCGCGACTGGGTGGAGCACTGTACGTACCACGGTCCGTACCGTGAGGCCGTGGTCCGCTCCCTGATCACGCTGAAGGCCCTGACCTACGCGCCGACGGGCGGCATCGTGGCCGCGCCCACGACCTCGCTGCCGGAGGAGATCGGCGGCGTGCGCAACTGGGACTACCGCTACACGTGGCTGCGCGACGCCGCGATCACCCTGTCCTCGCTGCTGCGCACCGGCTACCGGGAGGAGGCGCGCGCCTGGCGCGAGTGGCTGCTGCGGGCCGTGGCCGGCGACCCCGAGAACCTGCAGATCATGTACGGCATCGCGGGCGAACGTGAGCTGGGCGAGGCCGAGCTGGACTGGCTGCCCGGGTACGAGGACTCGGCGCCGGTGCGCGTCGGCAACGGCGCCGCGCACCAACTGCAGCTGGATGTGTACGGAGAGGTCACCGAGGCCCTGCACCTGGCCCATATGACGGGCCTGGCCCGCAACGACTACGCGTCGCTGCTCCAGCTCAAGCTCATCCGCTACCTGGAGCGGCACTGGGAGGAGCCGGACGAGGGCATCTGGGAGGTTCGCGGCCCACGCCGTCACTTCGTGCACTCCAAGGTCATGGCCTGGGTCGCGGTCGACCGCACGATCAAGCTGATCGAGTCCGGGGACGCGGACGGGCCGCTGGAGAGGTGGCGCGAGCTGCGCGACGACATCCACCGGGACGTGTGCGAGAAGGGCTACGACAAGGAGCGCAACACCTTCACGCAGTCGTACGGCTCCAAGGAGCTCGACGCCTCGCTGCTGCTGATTCCGCAGATGGGCTTCCTGCCGCCGGACGACAAGCGTGTGATCGGCACGATCGAGGCGATCCAGCGCGAGCTGTCCACGTCGGACGGCTTCATCCTGCGCTACCCGACCCAGGGCGAGGAGGAGGGCGTCGACGGGCTGCCGGGCGACGAGGGCGCGTTCCTCGCCTGCTCCTTCTGGATGGCGGACGACCTGGCGATGATCGGCCGCGTGGACGAGGCCCGCAAACTCTTCGAGAAGCTGCTGGCCCTGCGCAACGACCTCGGCCTGCTGGCGGAGGAGTGGGACCCGCGCCTCAAGCGCCAGGTCGGCAACTTCCCACAGGCGTTCAGCCACGTGCCACTGATCGACACGGCACTGCGGCTGACGGCATCCGGGGCGTACGGCGGCTGACGGCATTGTGGGATCCCAGATCCCGTGTCCTTTTCCCACCGGCGATGTCCACCGCGTGGCCAATAGGACAGGGGGATGGGATTCATGCCCCGTGAGCGAGTAGTTCCCCTCTTTGTGTACAGGACCGCCCCGGTCAGCGTCTGTGTGCGTGGCCGGGGCAGGACCCCGGCGTTCGGCGGCCGGCGGGGCCGCCTCGGGAAACGCGGGGTTGGTGGTCCGATGGGTACAGCGGTGGCCGCGCCGGTACGGCTGAGTGTCCGGCGTGGTGACGAGTCCGTGGTGGAGGACTTGGAGTGGCCGTCGGTGCCGCTGGGGCTGCTGCGGGAGGCCCGGCCGTGGCGGACGTTCCGCTGGTTCAAGGGGCAGCAGCACTATTCGGGCACGTGCTGGTCGGCCACCGTGGGCGATCACGTGATCTACGAGTCGCGGCTGGAGCTGGGGCGGTTGATGTTCGCCGACTTCGCTCCGGAGGTGCGGCACATCATCGCCCAGCCCTTCATGCTCAAGGCCGACGTTGAGGGCAAGGTCCGCAAGCACATCCCGGACTATCTGCTGCTGGCGGACGACGGTCCGGTGGTCGTGGACGTCAAGCCGCGCCACCGGCTTGAGAAGCCGGAGGTCGCCTTCGCCTTTGCCTGGACGCGGGAGGCGGTCACGTCGCGCGGGTGGCGGTACGAGGTGTGGAGCGAGCCGGATCCGCATGTGCTGGAGAACGTCCGGTTCCTGGCCGGCTACCGCCGCGACTGGCTGTTCGACCCCGGCCTGCTGGCCGCACTGCGGGCTGCGGATCTGGACGGAATGTCGCTGGGCGATGCCTTCCGGCTGCTGCCCGAGTGTCCCCGGCCGCTGGTGAAGTCGGCGGTGCTGCACCTGCTGTGGTCCGGGCATGTGACGACCGTCCTGGACCGGCCGCTGAGCTCGGGGCACATGCTGCGGAGGGCCACATGAACGGGGCCGGAACAAGACTCGGCGTCGGGACGCACTTCCGGCTGGACGGCGAGACGGTCGAGGTCGTGGAGTTCGCCAGCCTGGCCACGGGCATGGAGGTTGTCCTCAAGGACGGGCGCGACCGGCTGGCCCGGATGTCGCTGCGTGAGCTGCTGACCTCGGATCGCGCCGAGCTGGTCCACGACAGGTCGGGCCCCTCTTCCGCCGACGACGAGGACCTTGCGGCCGTGGTGCTGAACCGGCTGACCAAGGAGGAGAAGAAGGAGGTCCTGGAGCGGGCTGAGCATGTCCGGGAGATGCTGACCGGCTACCGCTCTGGCAGCGAGGACCTCCCGAGGGCGGATGAGCCGCGCTCTCAGTATGCGCCGGGCCTGCCCATGCGGGACCGCTATGAGGCCAAGGCTGCGGAACTGGGGGTGACCACGCGGACAGTGCGGCGGTGGGCCCGGGCCTTCCGTGAGCTGGGTGAGGCAGGACTGGTGCCGAAGACCGCGAAGGCGGACGGCGGACTGGGCAACGCCGATCCGCGCTGGGTCGAGGCCGCGGAGGAGGTGCTGAAGGAGTACGAGGAGGAGTCACGGCCGTCGGTGAAGGTGGTGCTGGAGGAGGTCGAGGCCCGCCTCAGGACCAAGTTCAAGCTGGTCAAGATTCCGGTGCCGCCGCGGACGACGGCCTACCGGTGGATGCAGGAGTTAGAGCGGCGCCATCCGACGTTTCGGCTCAGTACCCAGCGAAATCGGGATATCGCCGACCGTCCGTGGGGGGTCTACGGGAAGCTGCGGCCTACGCGGCCGGGTGAGTACGTGCTGATGGACACGACGCGGCTGGACGTGTTCGCGCTCGACCCGGTGACGCTGCGGTGGATGCAGGCGGAGCTGACGATCGCGATGGACTGGTACACCCGCTGCATCATCGGTCTGCGGGTGACGCCGGTGTCGACGAAGGCGATCGACGCGGCGGCCGTCCTCTACCAGGCCTACCGTCCTCAGCCGGTTCCGCAGAGCTGGCCGAGGGAAGCGGCTTGGCCCGAGCACGGCATTCCGCGCGGGGTGCTGGTGGAGGCCGAGGCCGTCCACGGTCCCGTCACGGGGGTCTGGGGGCCGAAGGTGGCGCCGGAGACGTTGATCGTCGACCACGGCAAGATCTACCTGTCGGCGCATCTGACCAGCGTCTGCCGCCGGATGGGAATCTCGGTGCAGCCGGCGAGGCTGCGCACGGGCCGGGACAAGGGGCCGGCGGAGCGGTATTTCCGCACCCTGCGGGAAGACCTGCTGCAGCGGCTGCCCGGCTACAAGGGACCGGACATCCACTCGCGGGGGCTGAACCCGGAGAAGGACGCCTTCTTCTTCCACCACGAGTTGGAGGCGATCATCCGCGAGTGGACCGCGGTGACGTATCACCGCAGGCCACATGCGGGGCTGCTCGACCCGCACCTGCCGCAGGTGGAGTTGTCTCCGGCGGCGATGTTCGAGCACGGGCTCGCGCGGGCTGGCTACATCGAGGTGCCCCGCGACCCGCACCTGGCCTACGAGTTCCTCGACGTCTCGATGCGCACCGTCCAGCACTACGGCGTCGAGATCAACGGCCGCCGCTACAACGGCGGCTGCCTCGACGGGCTGCGGGACATGGCCGGCTCCGACATCGACCTGAACAAGCGGCGGCTGCCGTTCTTCGCAGACCCCGACGACGTCACCCGGATCCACTTCCGCGACCACGAGCGCGTCTGGCACACCCTCCAATGGGAGCACGCGCCGAGCCTGACTATGCCGCTGAGTGAGGAAGCTCTGCAGTTCGCCCGGCGTCTGGCGGCGAAGGAGTACACCTATCCCAACGACCGGCTCGCCATCGCCCTGCTGCTGAAGCGGTGGAACCTGGGGCTGGGCACTTCCCTGGTCGAACGGCGGATGGCATTGCGGCTCTCCCGCGAACAGGTCGCCCTGGACCTTCCCGAGCAGCCAGCCGACGACGTCAGTTCGCTGCCGTCGGTCGCCCGCGTGCTGTCCCTTCCTGAACAACCGGCGTCTCCGGCGATCGAGGCCGTCCAGGACCAACAGCCGGAGGCGGGCGATGACGACGCCGACGGCCTGGAGGAACTGGAAGAGGAACTCGACTTCTACGCAACGGCCTTGAAGGACATCGATGACGACGAGTAAGCCGGCCCGCGCCCAGGCCGAGGAAGCCGATCTGCGCTCCCGGCTGGACCACCTCACCCTGTCCCGCAAGGAAGGCTTCGGCCGCCTCGCCGAAGCCCCGCGCAGGAAGCGTCCAGAGTATCTGTCCCGCCGCCAGCTGAAGAAACTTGGTGAGGCGGCTCTAGCTGAATACAACCGCGACCGCCGCAAATGGCACGCCAACCTCGGCCCGCTGGGGACCCCGCAGATGAAATCCCTGCACGAAGACCTCTGGGACATCTTCGACAGCAACGACCAGGACAGCGACAAGGTGAAAGGTGGCATCGCCCTCGACGCCTTCCCCGGGCTGGGAAAGACCACAGCCGTGCTCGCCTTCGCCAAAAAAGTCCACCGCCGCATCATCCAAGAAGAAGGGAAATACACCGACGAGGGCCACGAACGCTGGCCTGTCTGCCGTGTCGGCTTGACCAGCAACACCGGTATGCGCGACTTCAACCGGGCCATTCTGGAATACTTCGCACACCCCGGCCGTTTCCGTGGAACCGCCGCCGAGTTCGGCTACCGCGCTCTCGATTCGGTCCTGTCGGCGGAAACGAAACTTTTGATCGTCGACGATCTGCATTTCCTGAAGTGGCGTCACAAGAACGGGATCGAAGTCAGCAACCACTTCAAATATATCGCCAACGAATTCCCGGTCACGTTGCTCATGATCGGTGTCGGTCTGGAGAAACGGGGCCTGTTCAGCGAAGGGGCGAGTTACGAGGACTCTGTTCTCGCGCAGACCGGCCGCCGCACCACCCGGCTCAACATGGACCCGTTCACCATCTCCTCCGAGAAGGGACGCACCGGCTGGCGTGACACCCTCCTGGCAATCGAGGAACGCGTCGTCCTCGCGGACAAATACCCGGGCATGATCGCGGACGAACTGTCCGACGAGCTCTTCGCCCGCAGCACCGGACACATCGGCTCGCTCATGACGCTGATCAACCGCGGCTGCCAGAGGGCCGTACGCAGCGGCGCCGAACGCCTGGACAAGGAACTGCTGGACCAGGTGAAGAACGACGCGGCGGCCGAGCAGGCCCGCGAGGAACTCCAGCACGCCCTCGCCTCCGGCCGGCTGGTCAGCCGGCCCGGGAAGAAGGCGGCATGAGAGAAGCGCGCACCCTGGCGATCCGCGTCCTCCCACAGTCCGGAGAGAGCCTGGACAGCTGGCTGGAGGCGCTCGCCCGGCGTTCCTGGACCTCTCTGTCGGCTCTGCTGGATGCCCTGGGCCTGCCAGAAGTACCGGCCCGGGAACGAACCAGCCGTCTCCTCACCTCCCTGCCCGAGGGGGCACTGCGGCGGCTGGAACAGCAGGTGTCCCTGCCCGCCCGCCAGCTCGACGATGCCGTCCTGCCCACCGAGATCTTCGGCCGCCGGACACCGGGCTGGCGCTTCTGCCCGCAGTGCCTGCACGACGGCGAGGGCCGCTGGCCAACGCTCTGGTGGCTGCCGTGGGCTTTCGCCTGCACCAAGCACCACGCCCTCCTCCACCGCGTCTGTCCGAGCTGTGGTCGCGAACCGCGCTACTTCCTGCCCCGGGCGGTGCACCTGCATCGGCCGGGACACTGCATGCGCCGGACCGGCGGAAGAAACGTCTGCGGCGCCGACCTGGGCAGCGCGCCGCAGCTCAGCCTCGGTCACGGCCATCCGATCATCCAGACTCAAACCGAGATCAACGGCATCACTCTCCATCCGTTCACCTCCGCTGACGCCGTCTTCGTCGAGGTGGACCGCCTGCTGTCCGCGCTCGCTGGCGCCCTGCGGCCGTCCGGCCTGCGAACGATGAGTCCCGCCTGCCGCTCCGCCTGGGAATCCGCGTTCACGGACGCCACCGACTCACAGTCGTCGCTGGGCAGCTGGCGCTTCCACGACCGCCGTGTCCGCGTTCTGACGCCCGAATTCCTGCAGCGCGAGTACACCGAGGGCGGAAAAAGCCTCGCCGTGATCTCCAGAGAACTCGGCCTGCCCGTCGCGCACGTGATCCGCCACACCAAGAACCTCGGCATCCACATTTTCCGAGGACCTCACCCACCCGCCTTCAATGACGACTGGCTCCGCGAGCAATACGTCACACGCAAACGGACCGGCCCTGACATCGCCCAGGAATTCGGAACCCACACCCGTGCGGTCCACCGCCGGCTCGAACAGCTCGGCATCCCGCGCCGGGCACCAGGCCGATGCAGTTCCGCCCTCATCCAGAAGCTCGATACATCAATCCCGCCCGACATCCGAGCAGCAGCGGAAAAGACACTTCACGGCTGGCTCCGCCTACGCCGTTTCCAGATCAGCATATTCTTCCCCACGCTCACCAGCAGCGCCGGCTACCTCGGCGTCCAACCGGGCACGCTCACCATGCAACTCGACCAGCTGGAATGCGCTGTCGGAGCCGAACTGTTCCGCCGCTCGGTCCGGCACACGCCACAGAACCCGACCAGACGAGGGGTCCGTCTCCTACGTGACCTCGACCGTGATGACGTTCAGGAACTCATAGGCACAGCGCTCGGATCGAAAATCGAGAAAATTCCCGACCAAGACGCAATCAATTCCGCAATCGCCACGGCCGACGGTGAACGCGGCGCGCTGACCGATCTTCATACCCGCTCCCACCATGGCGGCCGACTTCACATCCCTCCACCCATGCTGCCGCTCCTGAGACACCTCTTCACTCTCAGAGACCAGGAGAACTGCATGGCGCAGATCCACGCCACCACCGGGATTCCGGCGAACACGATCTTCAAGCAGCTCAAACGCCTCGAAGAGGCCGGCTGGCTCACCAGCCGACGCGAAACCCTGGCCGAACGGCCAAACGGGGGCCGAGGCCGCACCTACTACTCGCTGACCCCGCCCGCCATCCAGGCCGCCAGCCAGCACATACAAAATCACTGAACGAAGAGGACCCGATGCTGCCTGCTCACAAAAAGGACCAAGTCCGGGAACGCCTGCTCAGCCTCGCCAAGACCGACGACTCCATCACGGGCGCCGCACTCACCGGTTCACACGCCGCGGGACAAGGCGACGCGTGGTCGGACATCGACCTGGTTCTCGCCGTCCGCGGCGACCTCGCCCCAGCAGTCGAATCCTGGAGCAAACGGCTCTACGACGAGTTCGGCGCACTGCACCACTGGGACCTGTCATCACCGCCCAGCACCATCCGCGTGTTCCTCCTCCCCAACTGGCTGGAGATCGACCTCACCTTCTCCCCGGAATCCGCGTTCGGCCCGCGCGGCCCTCAATGGCACACGGTCTTCGGCCAGACAGCAGACCTCGAACCCTTCGCCGCACCCGACCCGGACACGCTGATCGGGCTGTCCTGGCACCACGCACTGCACGCCCGGACCTGCATCGAAAGAAGCCGGAGCTGGCAGGCCGAGCACTGGATCAGCGCCTTGCGCGACCACCTGATCACTCTGGCCTGCCTCCGGCTGGGCCACCCCACGTCCTACGCCAAGGGCGCCCATCTGCTGCCGGATGAACTGACAGCACCGCTGGAAGCGACGCTCACCCACTCGCTCACCGAGCAAGAACTTCGCAGGGCACTCAAGGCCGCTCTCAGCCTGCTCTCCGCCGAGATCGAACTCTGGGACGCGGCACTCGCACACCGGCTCCAACCGTCCCTCACGCAGCTCACGGAGACCGAGTGAACGGGACAGCCCGGAGGAAAAGGACACGCCCGTGGGACGAAACCGTGGACGAACCCTTGGGACCGGCATCAGAACCCGCAGGTCACTGCACAACCAGTGGCCAGCAGCGAAGGGAACCTACAGACATCGAGGGCGTAGGCCCTGGACCCCGGGCCGGCCCGGGGTCCGGGGCCCGCGTGCCCGCCAGGCGGGATCGACGTTCCGTGCTCGCCTGGGCTCCCCAGCCCGATGAGCGAAGCGTAGTCATCCTGCGGCATAATGTGGTCGAACCCCCGGGTGCCCAGGCGACGTCGGACACCCTCCTCGGCGGGGTCCTCATGGCTCTGCCGACCAGCCTCCGGAGGGGCATGTCACGCGGGTCCATCGCCACTGCCGTGGACACCAGGACACGAAGACGATGGGCCGCCCTCGCCGAGTAGCCCTCAGTTTCACCAGGCCAACCAGAGACGCTGAAAACAGTTCCTGTCCCCTCGCTGGAAGGGGGCGGCTGCCATGGTCGCCCTGTCCAAGGCGGGCACGGCGCTCGCCTCCCTCCGCACGGACCTGGTCGGAGAGGTCCTCGCCCCCGGCGACCCGGGCTACGACGACGCCCGGAAGGTCTGCAACGCGAGGATCGACCGCCGTCCGGCCGTGATCGCGCGGTGCGAGGGACAGGCCGACGTCGTCCGGGCGGTGTGTTTCGCCCGGGACCTGGACCTGAAGATCGCCGTCCGCGGTGGCGGCCGCAGCGCGGCGGGCATGGCGGTCAACGACAACGGTCTGGTCGTGGACCTGCGCCGGATGCACGAGGTCACCGTCCATCCCGGCTCCGCCACGGTACGGGTCGAGGGTGGCGCCCTGATGCACCACCTGGACCGCGCCACCCGGCCCCACGGCCTGGCGACCACCGGAGCCCGGGGCTCGACGACCGGTGTCGCCGGCTTCGTACTCGGCGGCGGAGCCGGCGGCTGGCTGGAGCGGGCCTTCGGCGCCGCCGTCGACAACCTGCTCGACGTCGAACTGGTGACCGCCGACGGCGCCACGGTCCGCGCGACCGCCGGG
>CBFHCJ010000181.1:0-10575 GCA_965654005.1 uncultured Streptomyces sp.
TACGTCTCGCAGGGCCCCCGGGAGTTCATTTCCCCGGGGGCCCTGCGTCGTCCTCCCGCAGTGTGAACCGCTGCATCAGCCACGACGAGAACGAACCCGTCACCGCGCCCAGCAGGGCCAGGCCGACTCCCATCAGGACGACCGCGACCAGCCGCCCCAGGAGCGTCACGGGGACGACGTCGCCGTACCCCACGGTCGCCAGGGTGGAGGCCGCCCACCACAGCGAGTCGCCGAACGTGTGGATCGTGGCGTCCGGGACCCGGTGCTCGACGTGGTAGACGGAGAGTGCGGCGGAGAAGCCGAGCAGCACGGCCGACAGGCTCGCGTACAGCATCACCCGAGCCTGCAGGGACATCTGGGGCTGCCCCCGGCGGCGCCGCTGCAGCGTCTCGTAGACCCGGACGACGCGCACCGGCCGCAGCAGGGGCAACAGTACGACCACCGAGTCCAGCAAGTGCCGGTGGACGAAGCGCAGCCCCTCGCCGCTCAGCCACCAGCGGACCGCGTAGTCGACGAGGAACAGCGACCAGCTCGCGTACGTCACCGCCAGACACAGATCGCGCACCGGCCCGGGCAGACCCTCTCCCAGTACCCGCACCGCGTACGAGACGAGAAAGAGCAGTGACGCCACCCCTAGCGGGACCCCGGCCCGCCGCTCCCAGCGCGCCGTACGGCTGTCGTCGTCCATCGGCACAGCTTCGCCCGGGACCGTTTTGCCCGAGCCCCTGCGACACGCCGCGAACGGGCGAAGCCATATGCTGCCTTGCATGACGAGTGAGCCGGAGCAGCAGATCGGAGTGGGCACGCAGGACGCGTTCCAGCGACTGTGGACGCCCCACCGGATGGCCTACATCCAGGGCGAGAACAAGCCGACCGGCCCTGGGGCCGGCGACGGCTGCCCGTTCTGCTCGATACCGGCCAAGTCCGACGAGGACGGGCTGATCGTCAGGCGCGGTGAGCAGGTGTACGCGGTCCTCAACCTGTACCCGTACAACGGCGGCCACCTGATGGTCGTGCCCTACCGCCACGTCGCCGACTACACGGACCTGAACGAGCCGGAGACCGCGGAACTCGCCGAGCTCACCAAGCAGGCGATGACCGCCCTGCGCAAGGCCTCCGGGGCGCACGGCTTCAACATCGGCATGAACCAGGGCACGGTCGCGGGCGCCGGCATCGCCGCCCATCTGCACCAGCACATCGTCCCGCGCTGGGGCGGCGACACGAACTTCATGCCGGTGGTCGGCCACACGAAGGTACTGCCACAGCTGCTGGCCGACACCCGCAAGATGCTGGCGGAGGCCTGGCCGACGAAGTCCGCGTAGCTGCGGGCAGCCGCGCCGCCGGGGCGGCACGGGGGCTGGGGTACCCTCCCTGCTCGAAGAGCTTCGGGGAGGCACCCCGTCGGCGCCGGGGCGCGAGCCCTCCCGCCCCAGCACCCGGTGCCTTCGCAAGCGAGGGATACCGCTAGGCCTCGTACACGTCGGCCTTGCGAGGCGCAACGTCCTGCACCTGCGTGCTCAGGAACGACGACCGCGTCCCGAACTTCTCCGTGTCCACCCCGTTCTGCTCCAGCACCCGGATCGCCGCCGCGTGCACCACCCGCAGCACCGGCGTCGCCGCCCGCAGCGCGTCGTCCGCCATGAAGCGGTGCCGCCACGGCTGGTCCGCCCAGGCGTGCCGCAGACCGAACGGCTCGGGCAGGGTCAGCGAGCCGCCCAGCCAGTTCAGGAGCGGCGGGTACCAGGTGAGCGGGGCGCGGACCGCGAGCCGCACCACCTCGTCCGTGTCGACCAGCGGCAGCTTCACCTCGCGGGTCTCCCAGAACCTGAGCGACTTCTGCACCTTCTTGGTCGGCGCCTCGGGCTTGCTCGTGAACAGCGCGTTCACCGGCCCCAGAGCATGCCCGGTGACCTCGATGCGCAGAGTCTCGTGCAGGACCGTCACCGTGATCAGCATCGTGATGATCAGCTGGCCGTCCCAGAGGGTCCACTGAACCCCCAGGTAGTGCCGCTCACCGCTGCCGAACTGCTGCTTGTTGCAGATGTCCTGTATGGCGTGCGTCTTGACCTGGTACGCGTCCACGTCCGTGCCCGAGGGACGGGACACCTCCTTGGCCTTCTCCCCGATGGGGCTGACGATCCAGTGCCGTATGGACGGGGTCGGGAAGCCGCCGGTGTTCAGCGGCCCACGCTCCAGCATGCGCAGCTGGTCGTGGATGGCCCTGATCACGTCCCAACTGCGGAAGGGGTGGATCTCCTTGTCCGGATCGCGCTGCACCAGGTCTTCGGCGAGCTGCCAGCTGCCCCAGCGTGTGCCCATGCCGAGTATGCCCTTGGGCCCGGCATAGAAGACGGAGTTGGACTGCTGCTCGGCGCTCAGCCGGGCGAGCGCCTGGCGCAGCCGCTCGGCGGCGGTCTCGCCGGGGCTGCCGGGCACCGCCTCGGGGATCTTCGCACCGAGGCCGCCGCCGGCCAGCAGGCTGTCCCAGCGGTCGCGCAGGTCCTTCGCCGTCCGCTCGCAGATCTGCTTCGCCCAGAACCAGCCGACGACCGGCAGGACGACCGCCGCGCGTCCGTACCAGGCCCAGAAGCCCGTGAACGGCATGCGGATCAGGAAGATCACGGCGAGCGCGCCCACCGCGACCAGCAGTGTGGTGCCGACGGCGGAGGCCCGCTTGTCGTCGCGCTTGGCGACGGTGGCGCGGATCTGGAAGACCAGCAGCCACACCAGCAGCCCGGGCAGGAAGAGCACCCCGCACAGCACCGTCACCGCCGAGAGCCAGTTGTCACGCTCCCTGCGGATGTTGTGCGCGGCCAGACAGTGCTCCACGACCACCTGGGGCTCGGTGCCGAAGGACTGGATGAGCGGCTTGCGGTCCCCGCCCAGCATGCGGTCCCGTACCGCCAGCGAGAACGCCTCTCCGAGGTTCGGCCGGAAGAGCTTCGCCCATGGGCGGGGCGGGCTGACCGTCGACTCGTGCCATTCGTTGTTGGCGTCGAGGATCGTCTCGACCTTCGCGTCCCGGTAGGCCGCCGAGGCCAGGGCGTACGTCGCCGCCGTCTGGCCCGCGGAGCCCGAGAGGGGCACCTGTGCCCCGGGGCTGAAATCGAATCCGTCCGTCACTGCCGCCCCCATCGCCGCCCAACCCGCTCCTGCGGCTTTCCCGACTTCCTTGCTCCGCACACCTGTTGAACAGGTCATCGTCCTGATCACGTCGCGACGTGATCAGGTGATCAGCGTATCCGTAGGCGCCGACATTCGTAGGCGGACGGCCAAGAAGCGGCCCTTTCAGCGCTCGTTCGCCTCCGGGACGCCTCAGCCGGTGTCGAGAGCCCGACCGCGCTCGGCCCTTCGGGCCCCCGCGCTCCCCCAAGCTCTCGGCTTCGCTCGAGCAGGGCGGACCCATGCGCTCTCGACACCGGCGCACCCCTTTGCTCACTCGTACCTCCTACGGGAGGGGTGCGGAACGGATGTTCAACTACGAGGCGTCCTTTTCCTGTTCGCGGACCTTCCCCGCGATCTGTGGCGGCATCGGCTCGTGCCGCGCGTAGGAGCGGCTGAAGCGTGCGGTGCCGTGCGACAGCGACCGGAGGTCGACCGAGTACCGGCCGATCTCGATCTCAGGCACCTCGGCCCGTACGAGAGTTCGGCCACCGGCCGTCTGCTCGGTGCCCAGCACCCGGCCGCGCCGCCCGGACAGGTCGCTCATCACGGCGCCGACGTAGTCGTCGCCGACGAGCACCGTCACCTCGGCGACGGGTTCCAGGAGGTGGATCGTGGCGTCGGCCGCCGCCTCGCGCAGGGCGAGCGCGCCCGCCGTCTGGAAGGCGGCGTCGGAGGAGTCCACCGAGTGCGCCTTGCCGTCGAGGAGCGTGACCCGGACGTCGATGAGGGGGTAGCCGGCGGCCACGCCCTTGGCGGCCTGCGCGCGGACGCCCTTCTCGACGGACGGGATGAACTGCCGGGGCACCGCTCCGCCGACCACCTTGTCCACGAACTCGATGCCGGAGCCGCCGGGCAGCGGTTCGACCTCGATCTCGCAGATCGCGTACTGGCCGTGCCCGCCGGACTGCTTCACATGGCGGCCGCGTCCGCCGGACCTGCCCGCGAACGTCTCCCGGAGGGAGACCCTGTGCGGGACCACGTCGACCTGGACGCCGTACCGGCTGCGCAGCCGCTCCAGGGCGACATCCGCGTGCGCCTCGCCCAGACACCACAGCACCACCTGATGGGTGTCCTGGTTCTGTTCGAGGCGCATGGTCGGATCTTCCGCGACCAGCCGGGAAAGCCCCTGGCTGAGCTTGTCCTCGTCCGCCTTGCTGTGCGCCTGGATGGCGAGCGGCAGCAGCGGGTCGGGCATCTCCCAGGGCTCCATGAGCAGCGGGTCGTCCTTGGCCGAGAGGGTGTCGCCGGTCTCGGCCCGGTTCAGCTTCGCCACGCTCGCCAGGTCGCCCGCGATGCAGTGCGTCAGTGCGCGTTGCTGTTTGCCGAACGGCGCGGACAGGGCGCCGATGCGCTCGTCGGCTTCATGGACGGCGCGGCCCTCATGGCCGCGGTCGGCCATCCCGTGCCCGGACACGTGCACCGTCTCGTCGGGGCGCAGGGTGCCGGAGAACAGGCGGACCAGGGAGATCCGGCCCACGTACGGGTCGGACGACGTCTTGACGACCTCCGCCACGAGGGGCCCGCCGGGGTCGCACAGTTTCAGCTCGCGCGGCTTGCCGTCCGGAGTGGTGACCCTGGGCGCCTCCCGCTCCAGCGGGGTCGGGAAGCCGCCGGTGATCAGCTCCAGGAGCTCGACCGTGCCGAGGCCCTGGCGGGCACCCTCGGCGGCGGGCGCTGCGGCCAGCACCGGGAAGAAGACCCCGCGCACGACGGCCCGCTCCAGGTCCTCGATCAGCGTCCGCAGGTCGATCCGCTCGCCGCCGAGATAGCGGTCCATGAGGGTCTCGTCCTCGCTCTCCGAGATGATCCCCTCGATGAGCCGGTTGCGGGCCTCCTCGATCAGCGGCAGCTGGTCGGGACCCGGCTCGGACACCTTGCGCTCGCCGGTCGAGTAGTCGAACAGCTTCTGCGTGAGCAGCCCGGTCAGCCCGGTCACGGGCGCATGCCCGTCTGGTCCCTGCGGGCCGTGCAGCGGCAGATACAGCGGCAGTACGGCGTCGGGGTCGTCCGCTCCGAACGCCTCGGCGCAGACTTGGGTCATCTCCTCGAAGTCGGCCCGGGCGGCCTCCAGGTGTGTGATCACGATGGCGCGAGGCATGCCGACGGCCGCGCACTCCTCCCACACCATGCGGGTCGAGCCGTCCACGCCGTCCGAGGCCGAGACGACGAAAAGGGCCGCGTCCGCGGCGCGCAAACCGGCCCGGAGCTCCCCGACGAAGTCGGCGTATCCAGGAGTGTCCAGTAGGTTGATCTTGATCCCGTCCCATTCGACGGGAGCCAGGGAGAGCTGCACCGAGCGCTGCTGCCGGTGCTCGATCTCGTCGTAGTCCGAGACGGTGCTGCCGTCCTCCACACGGCCCGCCCGGTTCACCGCTCCCGCTGCCAGCGCGAGAGCCTCCACAAGAGTCGTCTTGCCCGATCCGCTGTGGCCGACCAGCACCACATTCCGTACGGACGCGGGGCGGTCGGCCGCCGTAGCTCTGCCGGCGGCTCCGGGGTGTGGGTTCGCCTTGTCGCCCATGGTCTGTCCTCCCGTGCACGGTGAGGTCACTGTGGGCGCGGACATACCGATCCGCGTGCGATGGCGGCTCCGGTGACGCCCGCGGTGACTTCGAGCTTCGCACTCGCGTCACCGTGCGTCCATACGAGGGACGCGATCCCGCTGCCCGGCCGTGCTCCTGTCCGCCGCGATCTCGCCCCGTCTGCCCATCTGTCCGCCGTGATCGTGCCGTCGGCCCGTGCTCCTGTCCGCCGTGATCGCGCTGCCCGCCCGCGCCCCTGTCCACCGCGATCCCGTCGTGACCCGGTGCGCCGTCAGGACGTGACACGGGAGGTGCGGGTGCCCGCCCGTCGCCGACGTGCGCGTGGCTACGATGGGCCAGCCGGTGGCCACCAGGGGCCGCGCGGCCCACCGACCCTCGGGAAGGCCATGCTGAACAAGTACGCGCGTGCATTCTTCACGCGTGTCCTCACACCGTTCGCCGCGTTTCTGATCCGCCGAGGTGTCAGCCCCGACGCGGTCACGCTGATCGGTACCGCCGGCGTGATCGCGGGCGCGCTGGTCTTCTACCCCCGGGGCGAGTTCTTCTGGGGCACGGTCGTCATCACCCTGTTCGTTTTCTCGGACCTCGTCGACGGCAACATGGCCCGCCAGCTCGGCCGCTCAAGCCGCTGGGGCGCCTTCCTGGACTCCACGCTCGACCGGGTCGCCGACGGCGCGATCTTCGGTGGCTTCGCCTTGTGGTACGCCGGTAGTGGCCACGACAACGTCCTGTGCGCGGTCTCGATCTTCTGTCTGGCCAGCGGCCAGGTGGTGTCGTACACCAAGGCCCGCGGCGAGTCGATCGGGCTGCCGGTCGCCGTCAACGGGCTGGTGGAGCGCGCCGAACGCCTGGTGATCTCGCTGGTCGCGGCCGGTCTCTCGGGATTGCACAAGTTCGGCGTGCCCGGTATCCAGGTGCTGCTGCCGATCGCGCTGTGGATCGTCGCCGTAGGCAGCCTGGTCACGCTGATCCAGCGGGTCGTCACGGTGCGCCGGGAATCCGCCGAGGCGGACGCCGCGGCCGCCGCGGAGAAGAGCGAGAATGCCTCTCAGGGGACCTCACAGGGGAGTGAGGCGGCGAAGTGAACAGCGGGCACAAGAGCGGGGCGGCGACGTGACCAGCCTCCAGGAGCGGCTGACGGACGGGCTCTACGGACTCGGCTGGAGCACGGTCAGGACGCTGCCCGAGCCCGTCGCCACCCGGCTGGGCCGGACCATCGCGGATCTCGCCTGGAAGCGGCGCGGCAAGGGCGTACGACGGCTCGAAAGCAACTACGCGCGCGTGGTGCCCGACGCGAGTCCCGAGCGGCTCGCCGAGCTCAGCCGGGCGGGCATGCGCTCGTACCTGCGTTACTGGATGGAGTCCTTCCGGCTCCCGGCGTGGAGCATGGAGCGCGTCAAGGGCGGCTTCGACGCGAAGGACATCCACCACCTCACCGACGGACTCGCCTCCGGCAAGGGCGTCGTTCTCGCGCTGCCGCACCTGGCCAACTGGGACCTGGCCGGTGCCTGGGTCACCACCAAGTTGGAGACGCCGTTCACGACGGTCGCCGAGCGGCTCAAGCCCGAGACGCTCTACGACCGGTTCGTCGCCTACCGCGAGGGGCTCGGCATGGAGGTGCTGCCGCACAGTGGTGGCTCCGCCTTCGGCACGCTGGCCCGGCGGCTGCGCGACGGCGGTCTTGTGTGCCTGGTCGCCGACCGCGATCTGTCCGCCTCCGGCGTGGAGGTCACCTTCTTCGGCGAGACGGCCCGGATGCCCGCGGGACCGGCGCTGCTCGCCCAGCAGACCGGCGCGCTGCTGCTGCCGGTGACCCTCTGGTACGACGAGTCCCCCGTCATGCAGGGGCGCGTCCATCCCCCGATCGAGGTACCGGAGTCAGGTACCCGGGCAGAGAAGACGTCTGTCATGACACAGGCGCTGGCCGACGCCTTCGCCACGGGGATCGCCGACCATCCGGAGGACTGGCACATGCTGCAGCGGTTGTGGCTCGCCGACCTGGATCCCGGTAAGGATCCCCGGAAGGGGACGCCGTGAGGATCGGCATCGTCTGCCCGTACTCCTGGGACGTGCCGGGCGGCGTCCAGTTCCACATCCGCGATCTCGCCGAGTACTTCGTCCGCCTCGGGCACGAGGTCTCCGTGCTCGCCCCCGCGGACGACGACACCCCGCTGCCGCCCTACGTCGTCTCGGCGGGCCGCGCGGTCCCGGTGCCGTACAACGGCTCGGTGGCCCGCCTTAACTTCGGGTTCCTCAGCGCCGCCCGGGTGCGGCGCTGGTTGCACGACGGCCGGTTCGACGTGATCCACATCCATGAGCCGGCCTCGCCGTCGCTGGGACTGCTGGCCTGCTGGGCGGCGCAGGGCCCGATCGTGGCGACCTTCCACACGTCGAACCCGCGCTCGCGAGCCATGATCGCCGCGTACGCGATCCTGCAGGCCGCTTTGGAGAAGATCAGCGCCCGGATCGCGGTGAGCGAGTACGCACGCCGCACGCTGGTCGAACACCTGGGCGGCGACGCGGTGGTGATCCCGAACGGAGTGGACGTCGACTTCTTCGCGAAGGCGGAGCCCAAGGCCGAGTGGCAGGGGGACACGATCGGCTTCATGGGGCGTATCGACGAACCACGCAAGGGCCTTCCGGTCCTCATGAAGGCCCTGCCCAAGATCCTGGCCGCCCGCCCGCAGACGAGGCTGCTGATCGCGGGCCGGGGCGACGAGGAGGAGGCGGTCGAGACGCTCCCCGCCGACCTGCGCTCGCGCGTGGAGTTCCTCGGCATGGTCAGCGACGAGGACAAGGCGCGCTTCCTGCGGAGCGTCGACCTGTACGTGGCGCCCAACACCGGCGGCGAGAGCTTCGGCATCATCCTCGTCGAGGCGATGTCGGCGGGCGCCCCGGTCCTCGCCTCCGACCTGGACGCCTTCGCCCAGGTCCTGGACCAGGGAGCGGCCGGAGAACTGTTCGCCAACGAGAACGCCGACGCGCTCGCCGAAGCGGCCGTACGACTGCTCGGGGACCCGCAGCGCCGCGCCGAGCTGCGCGAGCGGGGCAGCGCCCACGTACGGCGCTTCGACTGGTCGACGGTCGGGGCGGACATCCTGTCGGTCTACGAGACGGTCACGGCCGGAGCGGCCGCGGTCGCCACCGACGAACGTACGGGACTGCGGGCCCGGTTGGGCCTGGCGCGGGACTGACGACCAGGGAGCGCGAGGCTGCATCTTCACTTGGCGTCCGGCACAACCAGCCCGTCGTGGGGTCCCCCTGCTCGAGCGAAGCCTGGAGCTTGGGGGAGTTCGAGGACGAGGCCGTTCAGGCCGAAAGCGGGGGCCCGGGGACGGCAGCCCCCGGACGACGGCCACGGCAAGGCGCCCGGTCAAGCCCAGCGGCAGCGCCCCGGTAGCCTTGCCGCCCGTGAGCCCAACCCTCATCTGGATCCTCGTAGCCCTTGTCGCGATCGGCCTCTATCTGAGCTGGACGGCGGGGCGCCTCGACCGGCTGCACTCCCGCATCGACGCCGCGCGTGCCGCACTCGACGCGCAGCTGCTGCGGCGGGCCTCGGTCGCCCAGGAGCTCGCGACCTCCGGGGTGCTGGACCCGGCCGCCTCGATCGTCCTGTACGAGGCCGCGCACGCTGCCCGGCAGGCGGAGGAGGAGCAGCGGGAGGTCGCCGAGAGCGAGCTGAGCCAGGCGCTGAGGGCGGTGTTCGCGGATCCGCAGCAGGTCGAGGGGGTGCGAGCGGCGCCCGGCGGAGAGGCAGCCGCACGCGAACTGACCGAGGCGGTGCGCAGGGTGCCGATGGCCCGGCGGTTCCACAACGACGCCGTACGGGCGGCACGGGCGCTGCGGCGCCACCGCAAGGTCCGCTGGTTCCGTCTCGCCGGCCATGCCCCCTTCCCGATGGCCTTCGAGATGGACGACGAACCACCGGCGGCGCTCACGGACCGGTAGGCGGCGTGAGGGCGCAGGCAGAGATCACAGATATTGGCGCAGGTAGAGACGTAGGTAATGGCGCACGTAAAGGCCCGGGTAAAGGCCCAGGTAAAGGTGTAGACACAGGCGGAGACGGAGGCGGGGGCACCAGCCCGGGCGAAACCCTTGCGGTATGCCCACCCCGGCCCACCCCCTGCCGACCCCCGGCCCACCCGGGGTAAAAACGATCCACCGCCTCCTCATTGGCCCTTGCCGTGGCCTGCACCCCTCACGTTTCCTCAGTCCAGCAGAAAACGGCTCTTTTCCCAGAGTGAGGTCGAAACCCGTGTCCAGCACGCTCTCCACCCCCCAAACCCCCGAGACCGGCACCGCCCGCGTCAAGCGCGGCATGGCCGAGCAGCTCAAGGGCGGCGTGATCATGGATGTCGTCACGCCGGAGCAGGCGAAGATCGCCGAGGACGCGGGTGCCGTCGCCGTCATGGCTCTGGAGCGGGTCCCGGCAGACATCCGCAAGGACGGCGGTGTGGCCCGTATGTCCGACCCGGACATGATCGAGGGCATCATCAACGCCGTGTCCATCCCGGTGATGGCCAAGTCGCGCATCGGCCACTTCGTCGAGGCCCAGGTCCTGCAGTCCCTCGGTGTCGACTACATCGACGAGTCCGAGGTCCTCACCCCTGCCGACGAGGTCAACCACTCCGACAAGTGGGCCTTCACCACGCCGTTCGTCTGTGGCGCCACCAACCTCGGAGAGGCCCTGCGCCGCATCGCCGAGGGCGCCGCCATGATCCGCTCCAAGGGTGAGGCCGGCACCGGCAACGTCGTCGAGGCCGTCCGCCACCTGCGTCAGATCAAGAACGAGATCGCCAAGCTGCGCGGCTTCGACAACCACGAGCTGTACGCCGCCGCCAAGGAGCTGCGCGCCCCGTACGAGCTG
>CBFHCJ010000182.1:0-10551 GCA_965654005.1 uncultured Streptomyces sp.
GTCCGGGCCGCGCAGCGAAGTGACCATGTCACGGTCTCCCACCACGTACAGCGCAGGGACGTCGATCCCGCGCCCCCTGAAAGCAGCGAGCAGCTCGTTGTTGCGCTCGATGTTCCGGTACCAGTTGAAGGCTCCGGTGAACGCCTGCTCCCCGTGCAGGGCGAAGTCCTCGGCGTACGCCTGGATGTCCCCCTCCGTCAGCCAGGCCGGGAGGTCGGGCGAGGCCGGCATGGTGTCCAGGAGACCCAGGCCGTCGGGTATGACCAGCGGGCGGGGCTCTCTGCCGAGCGGGTTGTCGCCTGAGGCACCGACCAGGAGGCGGCGGAAGGACTCCGGGATGTCCTTGGCGAACTCCGCGTCGGCGACTCCCGGCTGCTGGAAGTAGACCTGGTAGAAGCCCTCGCCGTACTGGGTGCGGGTGATTGACGGCGGGACCATCCCGCCGGGCAGGATCGGCGGAATACTGAGCCCGGCCACGGCGCGGACCTTGTCGGGGCGCAGCATCGCCGCGGTCCAGGCGACGGGTGCGCCCCAGTCGTGACCCACGACGATGGCCTGCTCCTCGCCGAGTTCCTCGATCAGGGCGATCACGTCGCCGACGAGGTGGAGCAGTGTGTACGAGGAGACGTCCTGCGGCTGTTCACTGCGGGCGTAGCCGCGTTGGTCGGGGGCGACGACCCGGTATCCGGCCGCTGCCAGTGCGCCGAACTGGTGACGCCAGGAGTACCAGCTCTCCGGCCAGCCGTGCAGCAGCAGGACCAGCGGCCCCTGCCCCTGCTCGGCGATGTGCAGTCTGACTCCGTTCACGTCGACGAAGCGGTGGGTGAGCGAACTTTCCATGATCATTTCTCTGAGTCTTCGAATCTGTGAATTGGTGCGCGCGTGCTACTTCTTCAGCTGCGCGTACAGGGCTTCCAGGTCGGCGGACAGCTGCGACTTGACCCAGCGGGTGATGTCGTCGGCCAGCACCTCGTGCGCTCCCGCCTCGATGCCGTCGAGCGCGGCCACGGCGACGTCGCGGGGGTCGGCCTTGGGTGCGTCGACGCCCGCCGCCATAGCGGTGTCCACGTAGGCCACGTGCAGACCGGTCACCGCGATGCCTCGCGGCCGCAACGCCAGGCGCAGGGAGTTGGTCTGCGACCACAGGGCGGCTTTTGAGGCGCCGTAGGCGGTTTCGTCGGCCAGCCAGGACCGGGCGGAGTGAACGTTGAGGATGTGACCTCCGCCGTTGCGCTCGATGATCGGCACGAAGGCGCGGGTGACCAGCAGCGGCCCGTAGAAGTTGGTCTCCATGTCCCGGCGGACGTCCTCCACCGAGGAGTCGAGGTAGGAGGCGCGGACCGAGGCGCCGGCGTTGTTGATCAGGATGGTGACGTCCTGGGCCTGCTCGGCGGACGCCGCGACGGACGCCGGGTCGGTGACCTCCAGTGCCAGCGGAACGGCACGGGGGTGGGTCACCGTGCGCGGGTCACGTGCCGTGGCGTAGACCTTGCCGGCACCCCGCCCGTAGAGCTCCTCCACCAGAGTCTTGCCGATACCCCGGCCGCCTCCGGTGACAAGAACGGTGGCGCCTTCGATTGCTGTCACGACTACCTCCAAGGGCTTGGAAACCGATCGGTTTTATCCACCGTAAACCGATCGGTTTCTTCGCGCAAGTAGGGTCATAGTTGTCTAAAACGCATCGGCAGCCATGGGGAGCGATGACCTCACCCGGAGTCCGGCGAGAGACTGAGGGGTGCCCTGTCGTAGGCCGGCGGCGCCGGGATGCCCAGCCAGCGGCCTTACGGGACCACCCGGGGTCGGCGCTCAGGGGCGACAGCCGCTCGGACGGCCGTGACGGCCTCGGCAGCGGCGGGGGCTCGGGGCGCGAGCCACCGCTGTAGGGATCGGTTCACCGGGTTTCCACCGCGACAGGTGACTGACCAGTGAAGTAGCCGTGCGCCCCAGACCGTTATCCGGTCCGCAGGGGGTCAATGGGCAGGACATGTGCGGTCAGGCCGCGCCTCGGTGTGTCGGAGCCCGGGCCTGGGGAACTGCCGGGAGACGATCAGCCCACATGCGGCGGCTTGACGACGTAGCGCTCGGCCACGTCCAGGTCCCGTCCACGAAAGAGCCGCGGCCAGGGGAAGGCCGGTCTGGGCGAGATGACGTCGGCCATGTCGCCCACGGGACCTTCGGCGCTTGTTACCGGGCCGGAATCACCGGCAGGACGGTGCGGGACGGCCGGAAGGGGTCGTGGAAGATCTGCTGCTGGGCCACTCGGGCCGTGGTCGCGCTCTCCTCGGGTTTCGCCGGTGTTGAGGTCACGGTCCCAGCGGGGGAAGTTGCTGGAGGCGACCTGGACCCGTATGCGGTGACCCGCCCGGAAGGCGATGCTGGTCGACCACAGGTCCACGACATGCTCGGCGGGCTCGTCCGATGTCGCCCTGACCCGCAGGATGCCATCGGTCACATTGCGGGAGACGCCGTGCTCGTCCACATCGCACAGGCGCGCCACCCAGTCGGTCGAGGGCCGTCCGCGGCGGCGAAGAGCACCGCCCGGATGCGGCATCACGCATGTCGGCCGGTACGTCGAACTCGATCCGGACCTGCGCCATGTGCCGCTCCCCGGGCGTCTTGTTCTTGTGGGCGTGCTTGGGGCGGCCAGGTGTCAGTCGGCCAGCTGGTTGAGCTTGCGGATCTGCTTGTCGAAGATCCCGGCAGGAGCGAGGCGGCGCAGGGTGCTGGCGCGTCCGGCCAGGGGACCGGCGGTGTAGCGCAGCTTCGGCTTCGGGTCGGTCGCCGCCGTGATGATCACCTTGGCGACGGCGGCGGGGTCGTCGCCGTCCTTGATCGCTGCCTCCATCACGCGGTCGAAGGCGCGCCGCTGGTCCGCGTAGATCTGCAGGGGCGTGTCGGGTCGCGGGCTGTTGGCCTCGAATCCGGTGTTGGTGTAGGCGGGTTGGACGAGCAGTGCCCGTACGCCGTGCTCACGGATCTCGTGGTCCAGGGACTCCGTGTACCCCTCGATCGCATGCTTGGAGGCGGAGTAGACGGCCATGTACGGCGAAGGGAGGAAGCCGACCACGGAGGAGAGGTTGATGATGCGACCGCGCCTCCTGGCGCGCATGTGGGGCAGCACTTCCTTCACCATGCGCATCACGCCGAAGACGTTGACGTCGAAGACGACCTGGGCCTGGGCGAGGGAGTTCTCCTCTGCCGCACCCATCAAGCCCATACCGGCGTTGTTGACCAGGACGTCGATCTGCCCGAACCGGTCGATCACCTGCTGGACCACGGCGGCGGCCGACTCGTCGCTGGCCACGTCGAGGTCGAGGAGGGTCACGCCGTCGGGCGGGGTGGCGCGGGATGCGTCGCGGCTTGTGCCGACCACGTCGAAACCTGCTCGGACCAGCGCGAGCGCGGCCGCCTTCCCGATGCCGGACGACGCACCCGTCACGAGTGCCACCGGCCGATGTGTGCTCATCATGGACTCCCGGACTCATTGAGAAACCGATCGGTTTCGCACACAGTAAACCGATCGGTTTCCGCGTGCAAGTCCCAGGGTGCCATTCCGTCCGGGCCTGCCAGAATGGCCGCATGGGGAGGATCAGCGCACAGGAGAGACGTGAGGGCGTCATCCGTGCGGCGATCGACGAGTTCGCACTCAAGGGCTACGACGGCACCTCCACCGAGGCGATCGCCAGGCGTGTCGGGGGCACGCAGCCGTACCTCTTCCGGCTCTTTCCCCGCAAGGCGATCTTCGCCGCCGCCTTGACGCGGAGCGTGGAGGACACCCGTCCGGCTTTCGAGCGGGCAGCCGACGGGGCGGAAGGCGGCGAGGAGGCCCTCCACGCCATGGCGAGCTCCACGCCATGGCGAGCGCTTGCACGCGGCTGCTGTCGGCACACCCGGAAACGCTTCTGACGCAGACGCGGGGTTACGCCTCGTGGCAGCGGCTGAGGCGCAGGGCGATGACCGGATTGGCGAACTCGTCCGGGTCGGCTGGATGAGGCTCCGGGAAACCGTGCGCCTGTCGCTGGGTGGCGGTGAGGGCGAGGCCGCGGCCTTCCTCGCGCGCGGCATGCTGATCAATACCCTTACGGCCATCGGGCTTCCCTCCGACTGCCGGGAGCGGGGCCGTGAAACCGCGGGAGCCGCTCAGGCCGCCGACGCCGGGCGTCCACCCGGAGAGCACATCGCTCACCGGGCCCCGTCGATAAGCGATGCGTCAGCTCATCCCTGCCGCATCTAGCAGGGTGACCACCGTGGGGGCGATGAGCCCTGTGAGCTTGTCGGCTCCGATCCCAGCGCGGGCGCTGGCGCCGTCGAAGACGAGGCTGAGCTGCCGGGCCAGCAGGTCGGGGTCGCTCGCGCCGCCCTGTTCGGCCTCGGCGCGGAAGAAGCCCGTCAGGTTTCCCTTGACCCGGTGGGCCACCTGGCTCGCGGGGTGGCTCTGGTCCTTGAGCTCGATCTGCACAGCCAGGTACTGGCAGCCCCGGAACTCCGGCGCGCCGGCCTGCCGTTCCACCTGCTCGAAGACGTGCAGGATCCGCTCGCGGGCTGAACGGCCATCGTCCGCCGCGGGCAGGAGCGTGGCGACGAAGGCGGAAGCGCGTTGCTCCAGGCTCACCGCCAGCAGCTCGTCCTTGCTCTCGAACAGCTGGTACATGGACCGCTTCGACACCCCCGCCGCCTTGCACAGCGCCTCGATGCCGATGCCGACGCCGTCGCGGTAGGTGAGCGTGGCCGCCGCCTCCAGCAGCCGCTCTCGGGGACTTGGCTTCACTTCAGTGCTCATACCGTGAGGTTAACTCGTTTTGGCCAAAATATAAACCGATCGGTTTCCCGCTGCTGGTCGTGTGGCACTGCCTGCCTATCTGGGGCGAAGCCCGGAGGACAGTGAGAAGCTCGGCGACGGCCTCGGGGGAAGGGCTGTCGCCGAGCCGTGATGGTGTGTCGCCCCGCCGTCCCCGCAGGGCGACACACACCGGGGGCCACTCCGCACAATGGCCCCGTCCGTGGGGTGCGGTTCCGCTACGCCAGGGCGGCGGTCTTCTCGGGCTTCGTCTCGGCGGGGATGCGGTGCAGTCCCTTGCGGTCGTACCAGCCCGTCACGCCGAAACCGAACAGCGCGGCTGCCACGAGGCCGGCGGCCATCATCACCCAGCCGCGGGTCAAGCCGGCGTCGGCCTGGGCGTCGTAGTAGAGGATCGCGCGGAGGCCGCCGGTGATCTGCCGCAGGGGCTCGAACTCCGCGAGGAAGCGGTAGAAGCCGGGCAGCGCCTCGACGGGGGTGGTGGCGCCGGCCGTCGGCACCGCCATCCCGATGAAGACCAGCGTGACCATCAGCATGCCGGGGGTGCCGAAGACGGCGAGGAGGGTGAGCGCGCCGACCCCGGAGACCGCGATGGCGCACACCGAGTACAGCCACAGCAGCGGCAGGTGGGAGGCGGCCATCCCCATGATGCCGACCGCGCCCACTGTGACCAGGGTGCCCATCAGCAGGGACAGGCCGACCATGAGGGTGCTGCTGATGGCGAGGGTCTGCACCCGGGTCGCCCGGACCAGCGGACGGTGTCGACGCAGCGGGCCCATGTCGTTGTGGGTGTAGCCCAGAGCGTGGTCCACCTGTCCGCTGATGACGTTGGCGGAGAGCATGCCGCAGACCACCAGGACAAGCGCGTAGTAGAACGCCGTCAGCCCCAGGCCGCTGTGCGAGGCGAGGGGATGGCCGTCCTCGACCGTGACGGCGGCCGGGTCGGCCAGCAGCACGCGTGCGGCGGCGGGCAGCTTCGCCTGCGCGGTCCGTGCGGTCAGTTCCTTGCCCACCTGGAGTGAGGCGCTCTCGGCCGCCTGCGTTGTCGCCGACCGGGCCAGGCTGGAGCCCAGGCTGCCGGCGGACTGGTTGGTGAGCACCGTCAGAGCCGGGCGGGCCGGGGTCCCGGTGGTCGCGGTGCGGGTCAGTGCGGTGGTGGAGGTCGTGAAGTCGGCGGGGACGACGAGCGCGCCGAACAGCTTGCCCTCGCCGAGTTCTTCCTTCACCTCCCTCTCGTCCATCACCTTCCAGTCGATCTTGCCCCCGCTTCCAGCGGACTTCTTGATCGACTCGGTGATCTGCGCCCCCAGGCTGACCTGCCGACCGCCGACGGATGCTCCCTTGTCGGCGTTGACCAGGCCGACGGGCAGCATCTTCATGTGATCGACCGGATCGATGTTGGCACCGACGTAGAGCAAGGTGAACAGCAGTGCGAGAACGCCTGTGATGACGCCATTGGCGATCCACAGGGGTTTGGCGCGCAGTACACGGAAGGGGTGAATCCCACTCATGACTTACTCCGGTCTCTACGGCACAGCCGCATAGGGAGGAGACCGGACAGCGTCGTTGCCGACCGGCGGCCCTCGGAACGTTCGACCGCCGGCGCACTCCCATGACTCGGTGAGCGCCATCCGGCCCCATCGGACGATTCGGACGCGTCGGGGATCCTTGTCGAGTCGGAGGCTCATCGGAGAGGGGTGGGGTGGTTCGGTACCCCATCCGGGCTCCGATTGCCGTCGGGGGCGGCTCCCAGGTCGCGTCCTAGCTGTCACCCGCATGGGAAACCGGTCGGTTTCAATCTCATCGTAAACCGATCGGTTTCCAAATTCAAATGCGAGGTGCCGGTCCGTGGAAGCGGGCGCCGGATCAGGAGGTCGCGGGGCGTTTCGCCGGGGGCTGCCAGCCGCCGGTGACCTCCTTGACCGCCTTGTGCGGGAAGCGCCGCTGGGCGTACTCCTGCGCATGTGACCCCGGCAGGACGTACAGCATTTCCTTCTTGTCCTGGAGCGGTCGCAGTACGGCGTCCATGTGCGGGACCATGCCGTCACCCAGCCGCAGTCGGCGCTTGGTTGTCGGCATTGCGGAAGCCGAAAGCGGCCCGTGCGACTAGTTTGATCGAGATCCCGTTCGCATCGCCGCTCACCCGTTTACAACTTGCCCTTCCGCATATCCGCACTGCTCTTGAGCACCGCAGACTCGATACTCCAGTTCTCCGGCTGGACCCTTTCCCAGAGACCTCCCTTACCGAGGTCTCGTCCCACCTGGTCTTCCCGGCGGAACCACTCCTCGGCACTTCGGATCCTGTGGGGGTGGATTTCGTCGAGCAGAGCGTAATCCCTGGTGACGATTCCGTGCTTCCACACATTCCAGAAGCCCGTGAAATTGTCCCTGAAGCTCATGGTGGCCTTGTCGTTGGGATCGGCGTTGTATCCGGCAGGGAGATCGGCAACCTCCTTCAGTGGACCGCTCCAATATGTGTCCAGATCAGTGTCGATGTACCGTGCCGGATGCCCGGTGACCTTCTCGAATGCCGCAGCCATATCGGCATAGGCCACGTGCTGGATAGCGACTTCGAGGTCCATGCCATTCGCCCGCTCTGGATGGTCGAAGAGCCAGCGGACGTAGAATCCGCAGTCTTCGAGGTCCACGTGGGGAACGGCTCCCTCGCCGAGAGGGACTCGCCACGTGACGACACCGTCCTCGACGGAGGGCGTCATGGGCGTGAGCGGTGAGATCACCATGTCCATGTAGGGACCTGAAGTGAAGACCGCCGCTCCCATCCGGTCCCTGTTCTTTTCGTTTTGGAACAGTACCCATTCGGCCATGCGGCCTTTGCCGTCATAGTGGCCGGTGCGGAACCTGGAGTCGTAGCCGGACTTCTTGAGGATGTAGTCGAGGTTTCCGTAGACGAAGAACCTGATTCCTTCTTCAATCGCTAGCTCGTAACTGCGGATGGCCCAGTAGGTCTCGGTCTTCTCGCCGGTGTTGAACCCGTCGATGTTCATGAATACCCCGTCGCAGCTGCGAAATCCTTCCCGCAGCACGTCTTCGTCGGCGAATGACCCTTCGAGGAAGGAGACGTTGCCGAGTGCGAGGAGGGCCTGGGCCCGGGGGGAGGTGGAATCCCGGGTGAGGACTCGGACGGAGTACTTCTTGTCGGCGACAAGAGCGCGGACAATGGGCATTCCTTGAGCCCCTGTGCCGCCGATGACAAAGATGGTGGAGGTGGTGTGAGAAGACATGGCTTTCGACTCCGGAGGTTGAGTGCGCACGCCATCAGTATCAGGATGCGATGCGTGCGGCGTATTCGAAATTGATCTCTGCATCAGCTTGTCGACCATCGGCACCGGCTGGCGCTACCCCGACACCCATGGGCGGTCGCGGAGACCTTGGCAACTCCACGCCCACAGGGAGCCCTGGTACTGGTCATGGAGACTTCCGCATGGAAACCGATCGGTTTCACAACAAGGTACACCGATCGGTTTCCAGCGGCAACCGTAGCGGCCTGCGGCAGATGAACCGCCGACGTCAGTGCTGCGGGCAGAGTCAGCCGTGTTCGGGCCCCACGTGGGTGGGAGCCACTGCTTCCAGTGCGTCCAGCACCGGGCGGATCAGGGGATGCTCCTCGGCTCCCCGCCGGACCGCCGCGAAGACCCGCCGGGTCGGCGCGACGCCGTCGACCGCGCGGACGACCGCGCCCGTGAGATCCATGCCGCGCAGCGCGGAGCGGGGCACCAGGGCGACGCCCGCGCCGGCGGACGCCAGGCTCACCACCGCCCGGAAGTCGTCGGAGAAGTGCTCGAGACGGGGCTGGAACCCGGCGTGCTCGCAGGCCAGGACGACCACATCGTGGCAGGGATTGCCGGGGTACGGGCCGATCCATGGGTCCTTGGCCAGCTCGGCGAGCGGGACCTCTTCCGCCATCGCGAGGCGGTGGGCGATCGGAACGACTGCGTCGAAGAGCTCGGCGTACAGGGGGATGTGCGTGAGCCGGGGGTCGTCCGCGTCGGGCGCGCCCCGGTACTCGACGGCGACCGCGACGTCGACCTGCCGGTCGAGGAGCATCGGCAGACTCGCATCGCCCTCGGCGTCTTGGACGCGGATACGGATGCCGGGTGCCGACAGGGCGAGGCGCGTCACCGCGGGCGCGACGACCTGCCCGATGCCGGTGGCGAAGGAGGCGAGCGTGACCGTGCCCGCCGAGCCCGCACCGTATGCCGCCAGCTCGGCCTCGGCACGCTCAAGCTGGGCGAGCACGGCGTTGGCGTGACTCAGCAGGATCTCGCCGGCCGGGGTCAGCCTCACCCCCTTGGCGCTCCGTTCGACGAGCCGGTGGCCGGTCTCCTGCTCCAGGGCGGTGAGCTGCTGGGAAACGGCGGAGGGGGTGAGGTAGAGGGCGGCGGCAGCCGCCGTCACCGTGCTGTGGTCGGCCACCGCGCGCAGAATGTGGAGCCGACGCGCTTCGATCACGTGCCCAGTATCTCCCGTACCGCAACGAAAGCGTCGACGGCACGGTTGACGTCGTCCGTCGAGTGCGCGGCGGACAACTGCACGCGGATGCGGGCCTGTCCCTGCGGCACCACCGGGTACGAGAAGCCGATCACGTAGACACCGCGCTCGAGCAGCAGCTCCGCCATGCGCCCGGCGACAGCCGCGTCACCGATCATCACGGGCGCGATGGCGTGGTCCCCGGGGAGGATCCCGAAGCCCTCCTCGGCCATCCGGCGGCGGAACAGCGCGGTGTTCTCGGCCAGCCGGAGGCGCAGGTCGTCCGCCGACTCCAGCAGGTCGAGGACCTTCAGGGAGACCGCCGCGATCACCGGGGCCAGGGTGTTGGAGAAGAGGTACGGCCGCGAGCGCTGGCGCAGCAGGGCGACGATCTCGGCACGGGCCGCGACGTAGCCGCCGGACGCGCCGCCGAGCGCCTTGCCGAGGGTGCCCGTGACGATGTCGACGCGGTCCATCACGCCGTGCAGCTCGGGGGTGCCGCGGCCGCCGGGGCCGACGAAGCCGACGGCGTGCGAGTCGTCGACCATGACCATGGCGTCGTAGCGCTCGGCCAGGTCGCAGATCTCGGCGAGCGGGGCCACGTGGCCGTCCATGGAGAAGACGCCGTCGGTGACGATCAGGCGGCGGCGGGCGTCGGAGGCGTCCTTCAACTGCCGTTCCAGGTCCGCCAGATCACGGTTGGCGTAGCGGAAGCGGCGGGCCTTGGACAGGCGGATGCCGTCGATGATCGACGCGTGGTTCAGCGCGTCGGAGATGACCGCGTCCTCGGGTCCGAGGAGCGTCTCGAAGACGCCGCCGTTGGCGTCGAAGCAGGAGGAGTACAGGATGGTGTCCTCCTGGCCGAGGAACGCGGCCAGGCGCGCCTCCAGCTCCTTGTGCACCTCCTGGGTGCCGCAGATGAAGCGCACGGAGGCCATGCCGTAGCCCCAGCGGTCCAGCGCCTCGTGCGCGGCGGCGATCACCTCGGGGTGGTCGGCAAGGCCCAAGTAGTTGTTGGCACAGAAGTTGAGGACCTCGCCGGGGTGGCCGCCCGCCGTGACGTTCACCGTCGCGGACTGCGGGGTGCCGATGACCCGCTCTGGCTTGTGCAGGCCGGCGGCACGGATCTCGTCGAGGGTGGCGCGCACGTCGTCGCGCACGGAGTCGAACATCTCAAAGCTCCCAGGAATGCAGATGACTTACGCGGTGGCTTACGCGGTGGCTTACGCGGTGGCTTACGCGGTGGCTTACGCGGTGGCTTACGC
>CBFHCJ010000183.1:0-10543 GCA_965654005.1 uncultured Streptomyces sp.
GCTCGGCGCCGGGCTGCGGGCCGGCCGGTGGTGGACGTGCGGCCCGCCGTCCTGGCGCTGGGGTGGTGGGGGCGGCTCTCGGTCGACCGGCGCCGCCCGATCGACGGTGACTCGGTGCTGCGGAGGGCGGCATGAGCAACTGGACGGTGCCGTTACGGGCGGGACTCGCCCTGAGTTTCCAGGGTGAGCCGTTCACGGTGTCCGAGGTGCGAGGCCGCGAGGTCCTGCTCCAGCAGTACGGGGCCGGTGGGGTGTGGTGGAGGCTGGTCGACGTGGCCGGCCTGCTGGCGGACCCGACGACCCAGCTGCTGGGCGAGTTGCCGGACGAGGAGGAGTCCACGGCCGTCGCGCTGGGGCGGCTCGACAAGGCCGAGGAGGACGTGGTCACCCAGCGCTTCCAGCACGTGCAGGAGGTCCTCTGCGGCTACCGGCTGAGCTCACCGGAGCTGGCACAGGAGGACGAGCCACGGCGGGACTACGCCCCGGGCATCCCGATGATGCACCGCTACCTGGCCAAAGCCCGCGAGTTGGGGGTCGGCGAGAGCACCGTCCGGCTGTGGGTCACGCAGGTGAAGAAGTCCGGTCCGGCGGGCCTGGTCCGCACGAGCAAGCTGCGACGGAACGCCCAGGACAGGGTGGATCACCGCTGGCTGGAGAGCGCCCGGACGGTCCTGGACAGCTACACGAACGCCAGCCGGCCGGTCCGCGGGCTGATCCTCTTGGAGATCGAGGAGCGTGTCGCGGCCGAGCACGGCCGAGGCACGGTGAAGATCCCTGCTCAGTCGACTGGCTACGAGGTGCTGCGCGAGCTGGACGCGGGGACGAACGCGTTCACGGGCAGCACCAAGGGGAAGCGGTCGATCGCGAACCGTCCGCAGACCGTCTACGGCCGCCTGCGGGCGACCCGGCCGGGTGAGTACGTGCTGTTGGACACGACCCGGCTGGACGTGTTCGCGATGGAGCCGGTGACCTGCCGCTGGGTGCAGTGCGAGCTGACGGTGGCGATGGATCTCTACAGCCGGTGCATCACCGGACTGCGGTTGACCCCGGTCTCGACGAAGGCCGTGGACGTCGCCGCGGTGCTCTTCGAGACAGTGCGGACGCGCCCGGAGCTGTTGCGGAGAAGGAACCTGCCCCGGCTCGGCGTCCCCTCCACAGTGGTCGTCCCCGCGGACAAGCTGGTCGACACGGAGGGCAGGCCGCTGCTTCCGTCGGTTGCGGCCGAGACGGTGGTCTACGACCACGGGAAGATCTACCTGTCCAACCACGTCCGCAGCGTCTGCGCTCGGTTCGAGATCTCGCTGCAGCCGGCCCGGCCGCTGACGCCGACGGACAAGGCGCCGATCGAGCGCTGGTTCAAGACCTTGAACCAGGGCCTGCTGGCGGCTCTGCCGGGATACAAGGGCCCTGATGTCCACAGCCGCGGCCAGTCGGTGGAGGACTTCGCGTTCTTCTTCATCGACGAGCTGGAGTTGATCATCCGGGAGTGGATCGGCCTGACCTATCACTGTCGCCGCCACAGGGGTCTGGTGATCCCGGAGGTCCCGGGCCTGAAGCTGAGCCCGCTGGACATGTTCGACCACGGCGTCGCCCGGGCGGGCAACCTGCGGATCCCGGCACGGCCGAACTTCGCCCTGCACTTCCTCGAGCAGGCCTGGTGCACCATCCAGCACTACGGGGTGGAGCTGGAGGGGATGCGCTACAACGGCAGCGGCTTGGACGGGCTGCGGGAGGCCAAGAGCCCCTACACCGGGGTTCGTCAGGGCAAGTGGCCGGTCTCCGTGGACCCGGACAACATCCGGCAGGTCTACTTCCAGCGGCCGGACCATGACTGGCACGCCCTCCAGTGGGAGCACGCTCCCGCGCTGGACGGGCCGGTGAGCCGCGAGGCCATGCGCTACGCGCGCAAGCTCGCGCTCGAGACGCACCGGTTCCCTGACCCGAAGCGGGCCCTGGTCGAGCTCTTGGAGCGCTGGGGAGTCGGTCTGACCGGGAACCGGGC
This sequence comes from uncultured Streptomyces sp., assembly GCA_965654005.1. Lineage (GTDB taxonomy): Bacteria > Actinomycetota > Actinomycetes > Streptomycetales > Streptomycetaceae > Streptomyces. Next base: position 2,003 of record CBFHCJ010000183.1, read on the forward strand.
CGAGCGGCGGATGGCCGTCCGTCTGTCGGAGGACCGCCTTCGCCTGGTCGGCGCAGACGAGGCCGAGGACCCGGAGGACCCGCTGGGGCTTCCGACGCTCAGGTCGATCGCCGCCCTGGAAGCCGCCCCCGCTGCAGCCGAAGTCGCCGATGACCTCGGCGGGGACGACGACGAGGACGAGGACCTGGAGGCCGCCTTCCCGGGTGAGACCGACGAGTTCATCGACGAGGACGACTACTACGCCGACACCTGGGAGAGCCGGTGAGCGCGATCAGCGGCGCGGTGTTCGAGGGAGACGATCGGCAGTACGTGTTGACGCGCCTGTCCGGCTGGCTCGAGCTGGTCTTCGGGCCGGACCGGGTCCAGCCGCCCCGGCTGACACGCCGGCAGATGGGCGAACTGTCCGAGCTGGAGCTGAGGCGCTACCACGACTTGCGGGCCGTCTGGCATGCGAACCTCGGCCCGATCAAAACTCCGCAGATGACCGCCCTGCATGAAGCCCTCACCGAGATCGTGGACTCGAACCGGCAGGACGGCGACAAAGCCAAGCCCGCGGCCCTGCTCGACGCATACCCGGGCATCGGGAAGAGCACGGCGATTCGTGAATACGCGCGGGACTTCCACCGCGAGCAGGTTCGTCTGCACGGGCAGACCGCACCGGAGGGCCATAGGAGAGTCCCGGTCGTCTACGTCAACCTGACCGGCAACACGCAGATCCGGGGTCTGAACGCGTCGATCTGCCGGTTCTACGGCCTGCCGACCAGCGGCGACGCGGACACCCTCGCTGAGCGCGCGGTCGACGCGGTCCTGAGCATGAGGACCGCGGTCTTCGTCATCGATGATGTGCACTTCCTGGCCCCGGGGAAGTCCTCGGCGGTGCGGATGGCCAACCATCTGAAGTTCCTGTCGAACGTGTTCCCCGTCACCCTGCTTTACGTCGGGGTCGGCGTCGCCGACCGGGGGATCCTGCGTGAGGGCCTGTCGCCGCAGCAGGCCCTGCTCGCGCAGTTCGGCCGCCGTACCACCGCACTGACCTTGCGTCCTTTCCAGATCGACGACGAACAGGGGCGGAAGGAGTGGCGGGTTCTGCTGAAGACCATCGAGAAGAAGATCGTCCTGGCTGAGAAGCATCCGGGGATGCTCGTCGACCTGGCGGACTACCTGTTCGCCCGCACGACCGGGCACTTCGCGTCTCTGATGGCGCTGATCAACCGGTCCTGCCTGCGAGCCGTCCGCTCGGGCGAGGAGAGGCTCGACAAGGATCTGATCGACACGGTGAAGAACGACGCCGCCGCCGAAGAAGCACGCCGCGAACTCGAAGCGGCGATCGAGGCCGGTCTCCTCAGCGCCCGCCCGGGAGGCCCGGTCCGCAAGCGGCGGTCGGCATGACCTGGGCCACCGACCGCTTGCCGATCGTTCTGCCCCCGCTGCCCGGAGAGGCCCTGGACAGCTGGATCGAGGCTTACGCCTGTCGGCTGCGAACGTCCTCCACTGGCCTTCTGCGATTCCTCGGCCTTCCTGGCATCGCTGCCAGGCACTTGGTCTTCCGCCTGGAGGAAGCGGACCTGGAGGCGCTTGCGCGGCTGACCGACGCCGACGCGTCCGAACTCGACCGGATGACTTTGCGGTCCGTCGCGCGATCCGACCTGCTGCCGCAGCTCCCGCAGAACGGGGACGAGACGGCCCCCGTCTGGCGTCACCTCGGGCGCCACAGCCGCTTCTGCCCCCGATGCCTGGCCGACAACGGGGGCCGCTGGCCACTGGCCTGGCGGCTGCCGTTCTCATTCGCCTGCCAACAGCACCAGTGCCTACTGGTCGACCACTGTCCTGGCTGCCGGGACAGGCCACAGCTGTTCACCAATCAACAGCTCGGCCGCAGCACCAGCGGCGCCCACTGCATGCGCCTGGTCCTGCGCGACGGACGCAGGACGGCCTGCCGACACGACCTCACCCAGACGCCGGCACAACCGTTGCCACCAGACGGGACAGCCCTCGCCGGCCAGCAGCACCTGGACGCGCTCGTCCAGGCAGGGTCTCCCGCTCTGCACCATCTGTACTTCCTCAGCCGACGATGCCTGCGCACCCTGATACTCAGTCCCTGGGCGGCGCCCGAGGCCGTCGGGCTCGCACTGCGCGAATGCAACGGAGGACTTCTGCCCGACAGCCCGCACGACCTGGCCGACGCCAGCCGGCTCGCGATCGGCACCACACTCGCGATCTGGGCCTCGGACACCTCTTCGACCACCGGGAAGACCGTGTTCGAGTGGCTCATACGAACCGACCAGGCCCACCGCCGGAAGGTCTCTGCCTCCAGTCTGTCCATCGATCGGCGCCTCCTTTCCTGGGGACGGGCCAGCCCCGAGATCGTCAGCCGGGTGATCGCCGACGCGGACCAGGACCTGACTCTGGAGACGCGGCTTCGCTACCGATCCGCGGCCCATCCCCGCAGGCCAGACCTCACAGATGCCGACATCCGGAAGCGGGCGGACAAGATCCCGGCAGCCCTCTGGCCTTCGTGGACTCTCTGGCTTCTCCCCAACACCCCCTTCGATCCGCGAACCGTCGACGGCTTTCGGCGAGGCTGCCGCAGCAAGCTGCTGCTTGCCGGCGCCAAGTCACAGCACCACGCCTGGGCCCAGCCCTCCAACCGGTTGATCATTCGGATGGCGTTTCGACGCGTGATCGCCTCGGCGGAGCACGAGACCGCCATCGCCAGCTGCCTCACCCAGCTCGCCAGTCACCTCGACGATGAAGGCTCCCCGATCGACTACGGCAGACGACGCCACGTGTTCACGTCCGAGAGCATCATGCTCAACCTCGACGAGTACACGCAGCTCTGCCGCCAGCACGGCTGGGCGCGCGGTGGAACAGGGCGAATCCACATGCTCAGGTGGATGCTTCTGAGTTTCCTCCTCGGCACCCACGCGGACCTGCCTCCGAGGAACATCCACGCCCGTGACGAGTTCCGTTACCAGGTCCCGCCGCTGATGCGCGCGTTCCTGCTGGAACAGGCGGCCACGAACCTCGCTGCCCACCGGATCGATGAACCCGTGCTCTGGGAGCCCCCCACCGAATGGTGCGACCGGACCGACTGGCCTGGGACTACCCCCGAACAGATTTCCGACAGCGACTTCGACACCTTGATCGCCGACCGGCCCCCGGCCGAGGAGACGGCCGCCGCCCTCGGACTGACCACAGAGCACGTCCGGCTCTACTGCGACGCCACCGGCACCACCCAACCGCCGCCTCCTCCCGCATCCCCCGGCCTTGGCCGGCGTCGACCTCGCCGCGGGCTGCTCGACCCGAGCTTCCTCCGGACCGCTCACTCCAGCGGAACTCTCAACCAGAGCCTGATCGCCCGCAGCACCGGCTGCAGCCTCTCCACCGTCCAGAACGCCCTGGAAGAAGCCGGGATCCCCGCCACACCACACCCCGAACCGCTCAGCCCTCGCATCACCCGCGAGGAACTCGAACAGGCCTAGCTGCACCAACGCCTCAGCATCCCCGACATCGCCGAACAGTTCGGTCTCGACAGGCACCGCCTCAACCTGCTGGCCAAGAAGTGGGGCATCGAGATCCGCCCGAACAGCGCCACCAGCAACCCGTTCGCGCTCCTGCCGGACGCACCGGCCCTGTCCGAGCCGATGGCAGCCATCAGCAACGTCCGCAACTGCGTCGAACGCCTCAGACGCCTGGTCCGACTGCCCGGCCAACGGAACCTCTGCGCGGCCGCCAGGAGCCTCGGAACGCTACCGGCGACGCTCACGCATCAGCTGCATGCCCTGGAAAAGGCCGCAGGCGTTCAGCTGATCGAACGGACCAGCCCCCTCGCAGCCACTCGTGCGGGCACCGCTCTCATCCACGAAGCAGAACACCTGCTCAGCCTCTTGGACGCAGCGCAATCCGCCGTCACCTGACCGGCGGCTCAACCAGCATCACGACTCGGTCCGCCTCGACGGCGAACTCGGCTACGAACCCTCCGTGAACGCGGTGGCATGGTCGGCGGCCCAGTGGCGAAACGTTCGCGGCGCCGTCCCGAGGATGTCGGCCACCGCCGTGGTGACATACGCGGGCTGTCCGACCGCCGCGCTCCACGCGGCGAGCAGCATGTCGACGACCGAGCTGGGCGCCGTGCCCTCCGACAGGCTTCGGAACTCGTCCGGAGTCATCTCCTCGAATGCGATCCGGTGCCCCAGGGCGTCACCGATGACGTCCACCTGCGCGGCTTGGGTCAGCGATTCGGGGCCCGTAAGGACGTAGTCGCCTCCGACGTATCCGTCCTGATAGAGCGTCCGCGCCGCGACGGCTGCGATGTCGCGGTCGTCGACCGGTGCCGTCTCGGCAGCGCCGTAAGGCCACCGGACGACCTCGCCGGCCCGGATCGCGGGCGCCCACCAGGCCAGCGAGTTCGACGCGAGCATCCCCGGCCGGATGATCGTCGACTCGAGTCCGGCGGCCGCAATGAGCCTCTCGATGTCGGCGTGCAGCACCGCCATGGGATTCGGCTGTTGGAAGAAGGGGTGCGGCGTCTGATGCGGGGAGGAGAGGAAGACCACCCGCCGCACGTGGGCTGCCAGCCGCTCGACGACTGCCGCGGCGGTCTGAGGCGGGGCGGTCCAGACGAGGAAGACCGCACCGGCGCCATTCAATGCCGGGTCGAGCGTCTCGGGCACAGTGAGGTCGCCGGTGAAGACCTCGACCTTGGCCGGCAGCGTCGCCGCCGCCTCGGAGCGATGGGTGAGGGCGCGGACCGGCACGCCCGCGTCGAGGAGTTGGTCGATGACGACGCGGCCGACCCGGCCCGTCGCCCCGGTTACGAGCACGGGATGAACGTCTGTCTGATTCACGCCGCCCATGAAAACGTTACTCGGTTAAAAAAGCAACCCGATAATGAATGTTACGGTGGTCAGATGAGCGAGCCGACGGGGCTGCGGGCCCGCAAGAAGGAGCGGACGCGCGACGCCATCGGCGACGCGGCCGTCTCACTGTTCCTGGAGCACGGCTTCGACCGCGTCTCGGTCAACGACATCGCCGCGGCGGCCGAGATCTCCAAGCCGACCCTCTTCCGGTACTTCCCCACCAAGGAAGACCTGGTGCTGCACCGGTTTGCGGACCACCAGGGCGAGGCGGCACGCGTCGTACGTGACCGCAGGTCCGGCATCAAGCCGGTGACGGCGCTGCACCGGCACTTCCGGGCCGGCCTCGATCGGTACGACCCCGTCACCGGCCTCAACGATCATCCCGAGGTGGTGGCGTTCCACCGGCTGGTATTCACCACACCGAGCCTGGCGGGACGGCTCACGCAGTACCAACTCGAGGACGAGGAAGCACTGGCGAACGCCCTCGGCGAAGGCATCCAGGCACGCCTGCGAGCCGCCCAGGTACTCGCGGTCCAACGGGTGCTCGCCCGGACCAACTGGCAGAAGATCGCCGACGGTCGAGCCGCCCACGACGTCCACCCCGAGGCCGTGGCCGACGCCGACCAGGCATTCAACCAACTGTGGTGACAGGTGCGGCGCTCCCAGTCGAAGAAGGCCTCGCGGCCCGGCGCACGCGTTGCCACGGGCCCGGTCAGGCCCCCGGATGCTGGTGGCCAGGCTGGCCCGAGAACGTGCCGATGGACCAGGCATGGGTCGATCCGGCGGCGACGTCACTACGGGAAACCGGCGTGATCGAGGAAACTCTGCGTGCCGCCGGCTGGTGGCCGGGACGGCGTATCCCGATCGACCGCATGGCGCGAGACGCTCGAGAAGACCGGCTTGGTCCGCATGCACGCGGGCCTCAGTCCAACGGCCCCTCCCGGCGGGCCACGTGATTGCTAAAGATCAGCCGACCGACCCACTGCTAAGGCAACATGGAATCCGGAGTTTCAGCAGGACTCGCTGCTAACGGAGCGGCTCAACCTACACCACGGCCCCACCAGGGAATTCCAGCCGTCCGCGGCGCCGACGAGCCGATGCGCGTCCCGGTCGGAGACGGGCCGGCGAGCCGATGCGCATCCCGTGTCAGGGGCGGGTCGACGGGGGCAGCAGATGGGCGTTCGGGGCCTTCGCCCGCTCCTCGTAGTCCGGCAGGACGACGACGTCCACCCCCTCCGCCGCCAGCACCGCGTTCCCGTCGGCCGCCGTCACGAACGTGTCCGGTTCCCGCCATGCCGTGACCACGCGCCGTACCCCGGCGTCCAGGATCAGCCGAGCGCACGGCGCCGGCCGGGAGGCACGTCGGGCGCACGGTTCCAGGCTGCTGTACACCGTGGCGGCGGCCAGCCGGGGATCCGCCGGATCGAGCTTCGCCAGCGCCGCCTCCTCCGCGTGGACCACGGGGTCGCCGCCCTCCCGGGAGTGCCCTCGCGCCAGCTCCGTACCGTCGGCCGCGACGATCACCGCGCCCACGCTGAAGGCCGTCCGGGACGGCGGACACTGCGCCGCCAGCTCGCAGGCCGTCTCCAGCCACCGCCGGTCCGCTGCGGAGGCGAGCCCGCCGGTGCCGGGCGCCGTGGGCACGTACCGCATCAGCACGACGTCCCCGACCGGTCGGGTCTCCACCAGCCGCATCCGCCCGGGCGGGTACGCCCCCGGCCCGAGCATCCGCGGTGCGTCCGCCTGCCCCACGAACAGTGGCGCGACCGCGAGCTGCAGTTCGTCCGCGAGCCCCTGCTGCAACAGTTGTGTGTGCACGCGCCCGCCGCCCTCGACCATCAGCCGCCGTACGCCCATGACGTCCCCCAGGTGGGCGAGCACGGCCCGCCACTCCACGTCCGGCCCGAGCGAGGCCACCTCCACGTCGGCCGACAACGGTCCGCGCAGCCGTTCGGCGCCCTTGTCCGTCGTATAGACGATCTTCGCGCCGCCCGTGTGCCAGAAGCGGGCGGCCGGATCGAGGTCCCCGGACGCGCTGACCGTCACCTTCAGCGGGTACTCCGGCAGCCCGGCGGCCACCCGGGCCGCACGCCGCTCGGCCGAGTTGACCAGCAGCCGCGGGTTGTCGGTGCGCAGCGTGCCCGCGCCGACGAGGATCGCGTCGCTGCCCGCCCGCAACTCGTCGACCCGGTCGAAGTCCTCCGGCCCGGACAGCAGGAGCCGTTCGGACCCGGTGTCGTCCAGGAAGCCGTCGAGGGAGACGGCGGCGGACAACAGGACGTAGGGGTGGGCCATGGGGTGCGCTCCAGTAAGGGAACAGGGATACCGGGGAAGCGTGATTCAACTTTTAAACAATAACTACACTGCCAGTATGACGACCCGCTGGCTCACCCCTGAGCAAGAGCGCGCCTGGCGCTCGTACATCGCCGCGTCATGGCTCCTGGAGGACGCGATCGACCGGCAACTCCAGCAGGAGGCCGGCATGCCGCACCTGTACTACTCCGTACTGGCCCACCTCTCCGACGCGCCCGGCCACCGGATGCGGATGACCGACCTGGCCGAGGCGACGAAGATCACACGCAGTCGGCTGACGTACGTCGTCACCCGTCTGGAGAAGGACGGCACCGTCCGCCGGGAAGGGTGTGCGATCGACAAGCGGGGCAGCATCGCGATCCTGACGGACGCGGGCATGGCGCTTCTGGAGCGTGCGGCGCCTGGCCATGTCGAGACCGTACGCGCATCCGTCTTCGACCACCTCACACCGGAGCAGGTGGGCCAGCTGGAGGCGATCTTCGACCGGATCACGGAGGCACTCCAGGAGGACGAGGAGCGGTCGGCGTGCGGCGGACTGCCGTGGCGCCGACGTTCGTCCACGCCCTGAGTCCCGAAAGAGGTTGCTTGAACTTTAAAGCAGGGTTAGAGTCTCCATCCGAGGTTGTGCTTCAAAACTGAAGCAGGGGCGCACCCTCCGCACCCGCAACCCGCCGGATCGGAGAAAGACGACAGCCATGGGCGACCCACGCGAGGCCGCGGCATCCAGCGCCGCCAGTGACAGCAGCACCACCACCGACCTCCCCACCGCCACGGTCCGCACCCGCGTGACCGTCCCGCTCCGCTTCGGCGACGGCTACGCGGTCACCGGGGACCTGGTCACCTTCCACGGCCTCGCCGACGACCAGGAGCATGTGGCCGTGATCCTCGGTGAGCCCGCCGCCGACCGCCCGCCGCTGGTTCGCCTGCACTCCGAGTGCCTGACCGGCGACGTCTTCGGCTCGGCCCGCTGCGACTGCGGCCCCCAGCTGCGCGAGGCGGTGGAACGCATCGCCGACCTGGGCGGCGTCCTGCTCTACCTCCGCCAGGAGGGCCGCGGCATCGGCCTGTACAACAAGCTCGACGCGTACGCCCTCCAGGATCAGGGCCTGGACACATACGAGGCGAACGCCGCGCTCGGCCTGCCGGAGGACGGCCGCGACTACACGGCCGCCGCGCAGATGCTCCACGCCCTCGGCGTCGACACCCTGGACCTGCTCTCCAACAACCCGGACAAGGCGGCACAGCTGCGGACCCTGGGCCTCACGGTCACCGACCGCGTGCCCACCGGAGTCTTCACCACCGCCCACAACGTCCGCTATCTACGCGCGAAGGTGGTCCACACGCAGCACACGCTGCCTCTCACGGAACT
>CBFHCJ010000184.1:0-10501 GCA_965654005.1 uncultured Streptomyces sp.
TTCCAGCGACGGCCCCTCGCCCTCCGCTGCGCGCCGCGCGGCCCAGCGCAGATAAGTGCGCCGGGACTTGAAGGGCGCCTTGTGGTCGAGCAGCGGATGCCGCAGCAACTGGGCGAGCAGGCCCTCCGCGATCATTCCGAGGTCCAGTTCGCCGCGGGTGCCGCCGCGCAGGACTCCTTCCGCGGTGGCCTGTTCGGGCAGTTTCCCGAAGGGTTCGACCAGGCCGGGCCGGACCAGGTACTGGCCCCAGGGGCGGCGTATGTCGGGGCCGGCGGCCGGGGCGCTGAAGTAGGCCGTGGCCTGCAGGACGCGCCCCTCGGTGAGCGCCGCGCGGGCGGCCACCGTGCCGACGGCGCGCACCTTGGCGCCGTTGGAGGTGGGAAGCCTGCAGTCGACGCCGGTGAGGACGTCCGGGGAGAGCGCGTACAGGTTGGGCCGTTCGGAGACACGCGCGTTGTCGTCGGCGCGCAGCCTCAGCAGCTGGGCCGCGGCCCGGTTGTCCAGCGCCTGGAAGGACGGCAGCAGACAGGTGCGCACCTCGCCGCAGGCGAGGACCGGACGTGCCGACTGCCCGGGGGTCCCCATCTCAGGTGTCCCCGTGGGAGAGGGCGGCGGCGGGCTCCTCGTAGAAGACGTAGGTGGCGCGCTGCGCGACCGCGGCCGGCACCTCGGCCCCTTCGCGGGCGGAGCGCTCGGCGACCTGCTGGAGCGCGCCGGAGTCGACGTCGATCTGGTCGAGGATGAGCCGTACGGCGTCCTCGACGGCCAGGAACCGGTTCGCCATCAGGGTGCAGGTGCGGTACGCGTTGAAGGGTGTCGCGGAGGCGTTGAGCTGGATCAGCGGTGGCAGTCGGTCCCAGTCGTAGGGGAAGTCGCCGCCGTTCCAGGGGCGCGGGGTGAGGACGGGTTCGCCGAGGTGGCGCAGCAGGCCCAGACGGGCCAGCTGCCAGACGGCGGCGAGGAACGGGCAGGACCACAGGCGCTGTCCGTCCTTCTCCGACCACAGCTCGACGTCCATGAACACGGAGTGGTTGCGGGCCGCGGTCTCCTGGGGCGGCTGCCAGCCGGTGACCTCGGCCATGGCGGTGCGCATGCCGGGGGTGCGCTGCCCGTTGGCCAGCCAGCCGGTCTGGCTCACGGGCGGGCGGGAGCCGTAGCTGCCCGGCGGCGGTGACTCGACGAGGCGGTGCATCACGGACTCCGCCAGCTCGATCTTGTCGGCGACGGCACAGCCCGACTCGCGGGCGAGGTAGTCGATGACCAGGCCGGCCCGCTGGGCCTCTTCGAGCACCACCGGGACGAGTTCGGCCGGGGTGGAGAAGCGGGTGAAGTAGTCGTCGATGAGGAAGCAGGTGCTGATACGGGGCCGCTTGCCGCCGAGACGGCGGGCGGCGGCTGCCCGGGCGGCGTCCACCCAGATCCGTACCTCGGCGAAGTGCTCGCGCAGCCGTTCGGGTCCGGCCTCGAAGTCCTCCATGTAGAGGTGTCCCAGCTCCAGGGAGAGGTGGGACAGCGGTACGGACTGGGTGCGGGGTTCTGCGGTGGTCTCGCGGAACACGGCTTCCGTCACGGCTGCTCCCAGTGCTTGTCGTCGGTGAGCCGGCCGGCCAGTTCGCTCAGTGCCTCCCATGTCTCCCTGTTGGCGATCTGGCTGTCGAGCACGTCCTCGTCGGTGATGAGCTGCTCGCGCCACTGCAGTACCGGCTCCAGGGGTACCGAGCCGAGGACCTTGCTGTAGCCGATGCCGTGGGTGGAGGCCAGCCGCTTGAGGTCGGCGTCGGTCTCGCGCATCCACGCCGACTGGGTGGCCGAGACCTGGGACCACAGCGGGGACTCCGGGTCGGGTACGGCGGCCCGGACGAAGCGGATGACGCTGCGCAGCGCTGCCTCGTCGTGGCCCCGTTCCTTGCCGCCTTCGACGATGCCGCGCTTGCCGAAGACCAGGTTCGCCGCGGCCGTCACATGCTGGTGGGTCCAGCGGTGGAAGACGAGCCAGCGGGCCTCGACGCCGCGCATCTCGCGCTGGGAGGTGGCGGCCAGGGCCATGTCGACGGCGTAGCTGCGGCCGGCACTGAGGTCGACGAAGATCAGCTCGTACTCGCTGTTGAGCCTGAGCAGCAGGTCCACGCAGCGGCGCAGGTTGTCCTCGGTGGTGGCGAACTCGCCGCCGCCGAGGTCGCCGGGCATCAGCACCAGCCGGCCCGCGCCGGGCGGTCGGTTGCGCAGCACCGGGTGCTCGGACTCCGCCCAGACGTCGATGGAGCCGGGTTCGCTGATCCCGCCCTCCAGATAGGTGTGCAGACCCCGGTCCTCCAGGGCCGCGCGCGCGTGGGACACGTCGAAGACGGCCGCCGCGGTGGGCGAGCCGAAGTCGAAGTCCAGGTAGCAGACGTCGTCCCCGGCCAGCGCTCGATGGTAGGCGAGGTTGGCGCTGGTGACGGAGCGGCCTGTGCCTCCCTTGTCGGAGGCCGCGAAGACGAGCACGGATCACCCTCCCTGGGACGCGGCTTCCCGGGCCCGGGCGAGGGCGTCGAGTTGTCCGAGTACGTCGAGTGTCAAGGAGCAGGCGGTGCCCGGCTGTTCGGCCACGAGTTGGTGGGAGCGGCGCAGCCTGAGCTCGATGTTCCTGAGTTCCAGCCCGCGTCTGCCGTCGGCGGCCGGTGCGGGCTCCATCTGTTCGTTGCCCAGGAGGTGGGTGGCCTCGCTGAGCAACGCCCGGGCGATGTCGGTCAGTTCGCTGCTGCGGATCGGCGGCTGCCGGTACATGTGGTGGACCTGGACCATCACCTCGGTGACGCGCTCGGTGATGCTCCAGGAGACCGGGCTCTCGGAGGCCGGCGACGCGGGGTAGACCGCGTGGACGTTGTCCCACAGGCCGACGCCCTCGCCGTCGCGGATACGGCGCGTCCAAACGTGGCCGAAGATGTCCTCGGCGAGTCTGAGCAGCCGGTCGTGCGAGGAGAGGTTGCGGGAGAGCGTGGCCAGCTGAATGGTCCGTTTGAGCAACTGCGCCGAGAAATCGATCATCTTCCACTGCATGGGCGAGCCGGTGCGTTCGCTGCCCTGCAGCGGCAGGGTGACGCCGGGGTTGTGCAGTTGGACCATGGGGTCGTCGCGCGTCATACGGCTGGTGATGCGGCCACGCTCGGCGAGGCGTTCCATGACGCTCACGGTGCGGGTCAGGTCGTCGTCGGTGGCTCGGCGCCGCATCAGGTCGTGAACGAGGATGGCGGCGACGGAGAGGGAGAAGTACTCGGACTCCAGCTTCTGCCCCGTGGTGCGCCAGGGGATGTCCTCCAGGGGCCAGCGGTCGGCGTCGAAGCGCGCGATGCGCGACCAGAACTGCTGGGTGATCTCCCAGCGCAGACGTAACGCCTCCGCGAGCTTCTGCTGTTCGCTGTTGAGCAGGCCCAGGGTCAGGGTGCGGTCGGAGAACAGGTCCTGGATACCGTCGAGGGCGACCACGGTGAAGTACAGGTACGGCACGGCGTTGGCGACGCCCTCGGGTTGCGGCCCGATCGGTTCGTCGGTCACCACCTCGGGCGCGTCCTTGACGATGCTCCAGCCCCAGCCGCACTCGAAGAGCTGGCTCTCGTCCTTGAGGCCCTCTTCGACGTCGAGGCCGAGCGTGAAGCTCTCGACGATGGCGGCGCGCAGTGGCTCCATGCGGCGCTGGAACGTCTGCAGCACGTGGCGCTGCGACAGCCGTCCCTGGCCGAGGAGTTCGCAGAGGGTACGGCCCTGGGAGGAGTCGGTGTCGAAGACGTTGACGGTGAACGAGCGCAGCAGGCTCACCATGGCGGCGGTGAGCCTGTTGCTGGTGGCGACCCTCAGCTCCTGGATGGTCTCCAGGACGTCGCTGCGGCGGGTCTTGGACTCGTACACCTTGAGGAAGCCGAGCGTGGCGAGGCAGAGGGTGATCGACATCGAGTACGAGTCGGTCACCCCGATCTCACGCTGCTCCTTGGTGAGGTCCTTGTTCTTGTCGCCGGACACGAAGTAGTAGCCACCGGCGAACGTGGGTCTCTTGTCGTCGGTGTGCGTGGTCATGAACTGGGCGGCGGCGTTGACCAGGTTCGTGGGGACCTCCAGCCGCCCCCCGGCCCTCTTCATCACCTTCTGGACGTCGTCCTGCGTGGTGTCCGGGTCGTCCAGCCGGAACGCCGGGATCTCCGTGGCCGGGTACAGGAGGCAGAGCAGTCGCTCCGCGTCGGCGACACTGCTCTCACCGCCCCATTTGCCCCATGCCCACTCCCCGCCGTCGAACGAGTGGCGGGCGATCGCCTGCCAGATGTCCAGCAGATGCTGGCGTGGCTTGATCTGCATCCCATGCCCCTCACACAGGCCGCACTGCCATCATTTGAGGAAGAGCCGTCTTCTGTTGTGAAGATTCGGTCCCCCCAACCGGTCGGAATACCTTATTCCGATTTCCTGTGCCCGTAGGCGACGATCATTCCGGAATAACCTTCGCGTACGGCGGCCGACGCCTCGAGGCGGTGCACGGTCTTGAACTCGTCCGCGAAAGGCTCGAGACTCTCACGCACCTCCGACTCTCCCACGTCGCACGCGGGGAAGAAATGCTCACCCGCGTGATAACCCTTGGAATGTTCCATGAAGGCGGCGGCGAAGGGCGCGCCGGGGGCGAGGGCTTGCAGGAAGCACTGGACGCCTCGGGTGAACTCCTCGTGCGAGGTGGTCATCGACTCGGCCACGAAGAACATGGTCCCCATGGACCACCGCCCCCCGTGCTCCACGAGGTCGAAGAGGTTGCCCGGCTTGACCCGGACGACCTTGCCGAACTTGACCCGCGGGTCCATGTCCACGGCGCCGTACGCCTCGTTCTCGCACAGGACGTCCCAGAACTGGTCCCAGTTCTCGTCGTAGTGGCCGACCTGGCTCCGGAGGTAGCGCACGTTCGAGGGGGAACGCTCGAAGAGGGTGATCTCGTCGCACCAGGGCAGCATGGCGAGCGCGGGGTAGAGGTTCGCACCGGCCCCGACGTCGATGCCCGAAACCGGTCCCGCGGTACGCCCTCCGAAATGATCGCCGAAATGATCGCGCAGGATATGAAGGATCTCAGCGTCCTCTGCCTGCAAGTCACGGTAATTGTGATCAACGTAGGCGATCGGGTCGAACGCGGCCCAGGATACATCCGCATTCAACAGCGTATGCCCCGGCGATCTGAAGGTCATTGCCTAACCGTACCGGAAGTGGGGGATGCTTCGTAGACCTCTCACATCGATGCGCCGGGCGAATTCGGTCGCGTGGGGCGCACCGGGGGCGCATCGAGGCGAATGACTTTTTGACCCTGATCCGGCCTTGAACGGCCGGATCGTCCCACGCAAGATGGTCGGAACTCTGTCGAACAGACCCGAACGGCAGACAGCAGACGTCCCGCCCGTATCACCCGTATGGGCGTCAACGTGTCTTTGACTCTTTTCCGCAGGGGGGCGGCATGACTGCGTTTCCAGAGGAACGTTTCCCTTCACTCGGCGGCCCCTCCGGCCCGGCGCTGTTCCGCGAGCGGGCGTTCGTGGACCAGCCCCTGACGATGCGGGGGGTCATGGAGGAGGACCTGCCCGAACTCCTCCGTGTCGACCGGGAGGCCTTCCCGGACGAGCCATACCCCCACTTCGTGCTGCGCCAACTCCTCGACCTGCACGGAGACCAGATCATCGTCCTCGACGACGGGGGCACCCTGCACGGCTACGTCCTGTACGTGACCACACAGGACGGCTACCGGAGTTGGGTCGTCAGCCTCGGCGTCACCCGCGACCAGCGCGGGCGGGGCCTTGGCCGGCGACTGATGCTGGAGGTGCTGCGCCGACTGCGCGCCGACGGAGTCCGCGAGGTCCGGCTGACGGTGGAGCCGGCGAACGCCGCCGCGATCATGCTGTACCGGTCGCTGGGCTTCTCCTCCGAAGAGGGCGTGCGCGAGGACTACTTCGGCCCCGGCGAGGACCGGCTCGTCATGACACTCGCCCTGTCACCTTCTCGGCCTTGAAGTGATGCGCCGAGAGGCGATACCTCCCCGGTGTGAACGCCGGGACATACTAGCCGAAATCATCTGAAGTGCCGTACGTAACGTCACTGCGAGGGGGTAGGCGCGGCTGGGGCGAAGAAACCACACCAGCGCCACCGCTCCCGCGCGAACCGGGACCGGCGCAGGACTTCTCCGGCGGCTTCCGCGAGGTCGCCGCCGGTGCCCGCGCCCGCCCCGCCACGAGCGGCTTCAGCGTGCTCACCGGCTCCGAGGTCGTCGTGGACGCGGCCCTCGCGCTGGGCGCCGACGGGGCGGTGCCCGGCCTCGCCAACGTCGACCCGCACGGCTATGTCCGTCTCTACCGCCTCGCCCTGGCGGGAGACTGGGACGGCGCCCGGGCCGAACAGGAACGTCTGTGCGCCCTCTTCGGCATGGTGGGCGTCGGCGACCCCACGCGGATGGGCGGCGGTTCCTCGGCGCTGGGCGCGTTCAAGGCGGCGCTGCGCCTACGCGGCGTCATCGACTGCCCGACCACGGCGGAACCGCAGATCCCGCTGTCAGCACAGGAGGTCGAACGGGTGGGCAAGTTCCTCGCGGGTGCCGGGCTCCTCTAGTGCCATGGGTTCCGAGCTCGCGCATGGGGAGCCGACGGAACGTCCTGGTTTGAGGAGGGCGTGGTGCGGACGTGCCATGCGCGGGTGACTACGACGGTGTGCGAGCCGTCGCCAGCAAGCGGGTCACGTCGTCCGAGCAGATCGTCAGGGCCGCGCCCACCGTCGTGAGCACGTCGCGTTCCGCGGGGGTGTAGGGGCCGTCCGCGAGGGCGATACGGGCGCCCTGGAGGAGGATCGACTCGCGGCCCGGGGCGGCGAGGTGCGGGGCGAGGGGGTCCAGGGCTTCGTGGAGCTCTATGGCAAGGCCGGCGCCGCCCGGTTCGCCGCAGACGCGGCCGGTGTCGGCGGCCAGGGCCTCGACAAGAGCGCCGAGGCGGTCCACCACGCAGTCGTCGAAGCCGGCGGAGCGGACCACGACGGCGGCCGTCTCCAGGGCCGTACGGGAGCAGGTGCCGCCTGCGGCGAGGACCGCCAGGGCCACGGTGTGGACCGCGTCGCGGAGCATCACCGAGAAGCGGGTCGTGGTGGGGTGGTCGAGGACCTCCGTGCCGTAGTGGTGGCCGCAGGCCGCGCATTCCACGACGGGCCCCGTAGCGCCGCGCGGCAGCAGAGGGACGCCGGCCAGGGTGAAGCGCCGACGGCCGGTGAGGCGCTGGTAGTTGCGGTCGCCCCCGCAGCCGGGGCAGAAGAACTCGCCGTCACCGACGGCCGTCCACGTGATACGGATGCCCAGGACCTGCGCAACACGGCCCTTGCTCACTCCACGGCCGTTGTGTCCCCGTCCTGGCAGCACGTCGCACCTCCGTATCGCCGCGGCAACATCGCCGCTGCTTGCGTGATGTTAGCCACATTCTTCAGGTGGAGTCAGTACCCCGGACGAGACCAGTCCGTGATCTTCGGCCGGAATGGCCGGTCCACGACGCGGCCCCGCCCGCCCTCGGGGGCGGACGGGGCCGTGAACGTGCCGGTCGGACGACGGTCAGCGGGCGGCTCGGTTGACCGCGGAGACCACGGCCTTCAGCGAGGCACGTGTCGTGTTCGCGTCGATACCGATCCCCCACAGGACCTTCCCGTCGATCGCGCATTCGATGTACGAGGCGGCCTGCGCGGAGGCGCCCTCGCTCATCGTGTGCTCCTGGTAGTCCAGCAGGCGTACGTCGATACCGATGGACTGCAGGGCGTCGAAGAACGCCGAGATCGGGCCGTTGCCGGTACCGGTCAGGACCGTGTCCTCGCCGTCGACCGTGGCCTCGACGGTGAGGGTGTCCACGCCGTCCTTGTCGGTGGTCGACTGGCCGGTCCTGACCTGGATGCGGCCCCACGGGTTGTCCGGGTTGGGCAGGTACTCGTCCTGGAAGACGTTCCAGATGTCCTTCGGCGTGATCTCGCCGCCCTCGGCGTCCGTCTTCGCCTGGATGATCTTCGAGAACTCGATCTGCATCCGGCGCGGCAGGTCCAGCTTGTGGTCGTTCTTCAGGACGTACGCGATGCCGCCCTTGCCGGACTGCGAGTTCACGCGGATGACCGCCTCGTAGGAGCGGCCGACGTCCTTCGGGTCGATCGGCAGGTACGGCACCGCCCACTCGATGTCGTCGACCGTCTTGCCCTGGGCCTTGGCGTCGGCCTCCATGGCGTCGAAGCCCTTCTTGATGGCGTCCTGGTGGGAGCCGGAGAAGGACGTGTAGACCAGGTCGCCCACGTACGGGTGGCGCGGGTGGACCTCCATCTGGTTGCAGTACTCCCACGTACGACGGATCTCGTCGATGTCGGAGAAGTCGATCTGCGGGTCGACGCCCTGCGAGAACAGGTTCATGCCCAGGGTGACCAGGTCGACGTTGCCGGTGCGCTCGCCCTGGCCGAACAGGCAGCCCTCGATGCGGTCGGCGCCGGCCATCAGGGCCAGCTCGGCCGCCGCCACCGCCGTTCCGCGGTCGTTGTGCGGGTGGACGGACAGGCAGACGTACTCGCGGCGGGACAGGTTGCGGTGCATCCACTCGAAGCGGTCCGCGTGCGTGGAGGGGGTCGAACGCTCCACGGTGGCGGGCAGGTTCAGGATGATCTCGCGGCCCGGACCGGGCTGCCAGACGTCCATGACCGCCTCGCAGACCTCCAGTGCGAAGTCGAGCTCGGTGTCGGTGAAGATCTCGGGCGAGTACTGGTACCCGAACTCGGTCTCGGGGCCCAGCAGCTTCTCGGCGTACTCCATCACCAGCCGGGTGCCGTCCACGGCGATCTGCTTGATGTCGTCCTTGGAGCCGCGGAAGACGACCCGGCGGAAGACCGGGGCCGTGGCGTTGTACAGGTGGACGTTCGCCCGCTTGGCGCCCTTCAGCGACTCGACGGTCCGCTCGATCAGGTCCTCGCGGGCCTGGGTCAGTACGGAGATCGTCACGTCGTCGGGGATCGCGCCCTCTTCCTCGATGATCGAGCGCACGAAGTCGAAGTCGGTCTGACCGGAGGCCGGGAAGCCGACCTCGATCTCCTTGTAGCCCAGCTTCACCAGCAGGTCGAACATCTCGCGCTTGCGCACCGGTGACATCGGGTCGATCAGGGCCTGGTTGCCGTCCCGCAGGTCCGTGGACAGCCAGCGCGGGGCCTGGGTGATCCGCTGGTTCGGCCACGTGCGGTCGGGGATGTCGACCTGGTCGTACGGGCGGTACTTGTGGATCGGCATGGACGTGGGCTGCTGGCGGTTCGCCATGATGCGTGGGCTCCTCGATAAGTCCGCGTGTCCGGAAGGACGGCCGACGGCGCAACGCCAGACTCCGCGGGGAGGGGGTCGGCCTCGACTACAGGCCCTCGCCGCGGCAGCTAAGGAGGAGCAGCCCGAAACGCATGATGCTCCGCATGTTAGCCGAGCCGCGCCGGACGCGAAGGCCCGTATCAGTATGCGGGACTGAGGGACATTCCGGACGAACAGTGATTCGGCTCACATCAACCGCCGTATCCTGTCGCATTGACTGCCATGCCCTGCAGACCCGCCACCCTCGGCAGCTGGAGGCGTCGCATCCGGCGGGAGCTCGACTACCGGCCGCTGCATCCCACGGTGTGGACGGCTCGGGGACGCGGGGGTGCTGTAGCGGCGGCTCTCAGACCGAGATGACCTTGACGCGCTTGCCGCACAGCTTCTTCATGTCGTCGGCGTCCGAGGTGAGAATCGCGACGGGCCCCCGCTGACGGAGAGCGGCTTCGGCGACCGTGGCGTCGACGGCGTACTTGTGGCCGCGCAGGCCTGCCTCCGCGACGAGCTTCGCCGCTGCCTTGGCGGTCTGTTCGGTGACGGGTTCCACCTTGATCCGAGAGAGCAGCCAGTTCAGCCTGGCCACGTCCGTGCCGGCGTGGGTCACCTCGATGATGGTGTTGGCACTGATGACGAGGTCCGTCTTCTTGCGCTGAGCCGAGTCGACGATCAAGGAGACGTTGCGGTACTCCTCGATCCAGGCGGACAGCCCTTCGGAATCGAGGACGAGGGTGGCGATCTCGGTCACGCGGCAAGGTCTTTCTCGTCAGGTCCTCCGTGCAGGAGCGCGTCCGCCGCGGCGCGCTCTTCGTCCGTGAAGGCTCCGTACTGTTCCTGGTAGCGGCGCAGTTCCTCGGCCAGCAGATCATTGCGGATCTGCCGCGCGAACGCTTCCGCCACGTACCCCGAGATGTTGCCAGTGAGCCCACGCGCCGCTTCCACGAGCTCTTCCGGCACAGTGATCGTGATCTTCTTGCTGGCCATACGTTGACCATATCGCGGTATGGCATCGGAAGTCGCCAGGCTGAGTCCACCCCCTGGATCCGCCCGACGAGGCCCGCCCCCGCCACCCTGATCAACGCCGCCGCCAGGTGAAGGACACGGCAGCCACCGAGATACGTCACGATCGGCGGCGTTCGAAGAGCAGGCGGCTCATTAGAGGAC
>CBFHCJ010000185.1:0-10461 GCA_965654005.1 uncultured Streptomyces sp.
GCCCACCCGTCACCCGCCACCGCCCCATTCAAAGCGCTTCGCGCCCTTCGATCTCTGCACCACCTCCCGTACGAAGGAGTCACCGTGGCCATCTCGGTCTTCGACCTGTTCTCGATCGGCATCGGTCCGTCCAGCTCCCATACGGTGGGCCCGATGCGTGCCGCACGCATGTTCGCCCGCCGGCTGCGCAGCGAGAAGATGCTGGAGTCGGTCGCGTCCATACGCGCGGAGCTGTACGGCTCCCTCGGCGCCACCGGCCACGGCCACGGCACGCCCAAGGCGGTGCTGCTCGGACTCGAGGGCGCCTCACCGCGCACGGTGGACGTGGAGACGGCCGACGAGCGAGTGGAGGCCATCAAAGACTCGGGCCGGATCAACCTCCTCGGCGAGCACGAGATCGCGTTCTCCTTCGACGACGACCTGATCCTGCACCGGCGCGAGACCCTCGCGTACCACGCGAACGGCATGACGCTGTGGGCGTACGACGCCTTCGGGGCGGAGCTGCTCACGAAGACGTACTACTCGGTGGGCGGCGGCTTCGTCGTCGACGAGGACGCGGTGGGCGCGGACCGTATCAAGCTGGACGACACGGTGCTCAAGTACCCCTTCCGCTCGGGCGACGAGTTGCTGCGGCTGGCGAAGGACACGGGCCTGTCGATCTCCGCGCTGATGCTGGAGAACGAGCGGGCGTGGCGGACGGAGGAGGAGATCCGCGAGGGCCTGCTGGAGATCTGGCGGGTCATGCAGGCGTGCGTGTCGCGCGGCATGTCCCGTGAGGGCATCCTGCCGGGCGGTCTGAAGGTGCGTCGGCGCGCGGCCGTCACGGCACGCCAACTGCGCGCCGAGGGCGACCCCTTGTCCCGCGCGATGGAGTGGATCACGCTCTACGCGATGGCGGTGAACGAGGAGAACGCGGCGGGCGGCCGCGTGGTGACGGCCCCGACGAACGGCGCCGCGGGCATCATCCCGGCGGTCCTCCACTACTACGTCGACTTCGTGCCCGGCGCGGACGAGGACGGGGTCGTACGCTTCCTGCTCGCCGCGGGCGCGATCGGCATGCTCTTCAAGGAGAACGCGTCCATCTCCGGCGCGGAGGTCGGCTGCCAGGGCGAGGTCGGCTCGGCCTGCTCGATGGCGGCGGGCGCGCTGGCGGAGGTGCTGGGCGGCACGCCCGAGCAGGTCGAGAACGCGGCCGAGATCGGCATGGAGCACAACCTCGGCCTGACCTGCGACCCGGTCGGTGGCCTGGTCCAGATCCCGTGCATCGAACGCAACGGCATGGCCGCGGTGAAGGCGGTCACGGCGGCCCGCATGGCGCTGCGCGGCGACGGCTCCCACAAGGTGTCCCTGGACAAGGTCATCAAGACCATGAAGGAGACCGGCGCGGACATGAGCGTGAAGTACAAGGAGACGGCGCGGGGCGGGCTCGCGGTGAACATCATCGAGTGTTGAGGAAATCGGCCAGACGTGCCCCGGACCGGAGCGCAGGCGCCCGCCGTTGAGGCATCGACGACGCCGCGGGCGGCCGCGTATCCGTGGCGCCGCCGCGGTGTGCGCCCATGCCTCAGACGGACGCCCTGCGGCCCTCCGTGCTCCCGGTGTCGGCGGCCGCTCCGGTGAGTACTCGGATCTCCGTCTCCGTGTAGTCGGCGCCCTGCGGCTCCCGCCGGTCGCGGACCGAGCCGAGCCAGCCGAGGAGGAATCCGGCCGGGATGGAGACCAGGCCCGGGTTGTGCAGCGGGAACACCGCGAAGTCGGCGCCTGGCAGCAGCGCGGCGGGGTTGCCCGAGACGGCCGGGGACAGCACCACCAGCAGCACCGCCGTGGCCAGGCCGCCGTACATGCTCCAGATCGCTCCTCGGGTGGTGAACCTCTTCCACCACAGGGTGTAGAGGATGGCGGGCAGGACCGCGGAGGCCGCGACGGCGAAGGCGAGACCCACGAGCAACGAGATGTTCAGGTCCTGGGCGAACACCGACAGCGCGATGGCCGCCACCCCGATCAGCGCCACCGCCAGCCGTGCCACCAGCAGTTCGCTCTTCTCCGAAGCCCTGCCCCGCATGATCACCGCGCCGTAGATGTCGTGGGCGATCGCGCCGGCGGCGGTCAGGGTGATGCCGGCGACGACAGCCAGGATCGTCGCGAAGGCCACGCAGGAGATCACGACAAGCAGGACGGACCCCCCGAGCCGCTGGGCGAGCAGCAGGATGGCCGTGTTGCCGGAGTGGGTGTCCGCGACGATGCCGTCCCGGCCGAGTAAGGCGGTGGCGCCCAGGCCCGTCACCACGGCCACCAGACAGTAGAAGAAGTTCAGCAATCCCGCCCACTGCACCGAACGACGGGCCCTGCGGCCGGTGGAGACGGTCGCGATGCGCATCAGGACGTGCGGCAGCCCCGCCGCTCCGAGCATGAACGCCAGTTGCAGGCTCAGCAGGTCCAGCTTGCTGGTGCGGTCGTTGTAGCGGATGCCGGGCCGGAGGAACTTGTCACCGTACGTGCTGTGCCGGGCCGCCGAGGTGAGCAGGTCGGCCGGGTTCCAGCCGAACCGCCTCAGCACAGCCAGGGCGAGGAAGAGGCACCCGGCGAGCAGCAGCACGGCCTTGATCGCCTGCAGCAGGGTGGTGACCCGCATCCCGCCGAGCACGACGAACAGGATCATCAGCAGACCGAGGCAGGCCACGACGGCCCGTTGCCCGACCTGCGTGTCGAACCCGAGGATGGGCGCGGCGAGGGTCCCCGCTCCGACGAGTTGGGCGGTCAGGTACGGCAGGGAGATGACCAGGGTGGTGATCCCCGCCGCCAGGTGTGCGGCGCGGGGCCGCAGGCGACGGGCGAGCGAGTCGCCGACGGTGAACCGCGACGTGCTGTGGTAGGGCTCGGCGACGAGCATCAGTACGACGACCCAGGCGACCGCCGGAGCCAGCGTGTACACGATGCCGTCGTAGCCGCTGAGGGAGATCAGCCCGGGATTGCCGAGCATGGCGGCCGCGGACATGTAACAGCCGAACAGGGCGAGGCCGTTGACTGTCGACGACAGCCGGCGCTGCCCGACGTAGAAGTCCCTCAGATCGCTGTCCTCCGTCTCGGTGCCCATGAGGGAGAAGAGCAGGGTGAGGGCGACGAACGCCGCGAAGACGGCGAAAACGGGAAAGGCGCCGTGGGACGTCACGGCCAGGTTCGCGTGGCTGCTCATCGGTGGTCCTCCCGCTGTCGGGCCACCCTCTGTCGGGCCACCCTCTGTCCGGCCACCCACTGTCCGGCCCCGGCTCTGTGACGCTCCACCAGGGGATCGAGCGTTTCCCTCCCGTAGCGCCCGTACCAGACCACCGCCCAGGTGACGATCCCGAGTTGGAGCAGGACGAGCGCGAGACCGACGTTGACCGGTCCCACGATCGAGATGCCCATGAAAGAGGGCAGCTCGGCAGCGAGCCCCATGGCGCACAGCTGCCCACCGACGACCGCGCCGGCGACCCATGCGGGCGGCCTGCGTGCGGCCCGCAGGGTCTTCAGGGCCGACCTGCTCACGGGGTACGACGGGGGAGGCTCGGTGACGTGCTCATACGGCTGCATGGACATCCTCGGCGGGAAAGAACGCACGATTGATGGAGGAACTGGCGTGTACGGGGAGGCGGCGACGTCAGTGGGGCACGGCGCACCACTGTGGCGAGGCGGCGTACTGGCCGGTTCGCCCGGGTTGCCGGTCCGGTGCCCGTCCGCCGGCGGGTCCGCTGAGCGACCACCCGGCAACTGTGCCTCACGGCCGCTTACAGTGCCGCAGCGATCACGCGCCCGCAAGGCGCGGGGAAACAACGATCCGGCGTACTTGCGTACGTTTCGGTCGCAGGAGGGTGGGTCCAGCCGTCCGGCCACGTCGCTTCATCAGGTGCTGTTCCCTGACCGGGAGTTGCGCCGGAGAACGTACAGACCCGATTCAGCCGGTGACGCCCGAGGTCGCCGAAGTCGCCGAAGTCGCCGAGGTCGCCGGGGGGACCGGGTGGCTCGCGCCGAAGCGGACGCCCTTGGCCTCCTTGCCGATCGCGGTGAGCGAGATGACCGCGAGCAGCACCGGGATCAGCGTCCATGTCAGGGCGAACGAGTAGCCGTGACGCCCGGCCAGAGCGACCTGGATGGGCAGGTTGAGGGCGGCCAGCAGGTTGCCGAGTTGGTAGGTGACGCCCGGGTAGAAGGCTCGGATGGCGTCCGGGGACAACTCGGTGAGGTGGGCGGGGATGACACCCCAGGCGCCCTGCACCAAGACCTGCATCAGCAAGGAACCCAGCGCGAGCATGGCGGGACCGCGCCCGGCGAAGGCGAAGATCGGGATGACGGGAAGCGCGAGTGCCGCGGCGAGGACGATGGCGAGGCGGCGGCCGAGGAGTTCGGAGAGCATGCCGAAGACCAGGCCGCCGATGACGGCGCCGATGTTGTAGATCACCACGATCCAGGACGCCGTGGTCGCGCTGAGCCCGGCGCCGCCGTGGGAGGTGGCCTTGAGGAAGGTGGGGTAGACGTCCTGGGTGCCGTGGCTCATCCAGGTGAACGCGGCCATCAGCAGCACCAGGTACCCGAACCGGCGGATGATCCTCGGGTTGAGAAGGACGTCCCGGATCGAGGTCCGGCTGTCGCGCATCCGCTGCCGGGATGCCTCCCAGATCTCGGACTCCTTCACCCGAGCGCGGATGATCAGGCTGATCGGCGCCGGCAGGATGGACAGCACGAAGATCCACCGCCAGTCCAGGTGCAGCACCGAGTGGATCAGCAGGTAGGCCAGCGAGGCGAGCAAGTACCCCAGTGGGTAGCCCTGCTGCAGCATCCCGGAGAAGAAACCCCGACGGGCGACGGGGATCTTCTCCATCGCCAGCGCCGCGCCGATGCCCCACTCGCCGCCCATGCCGATTCCATAGAGGACCCGCAGGACCAGCAGCACGCTGTAGTCCGGCGCGATGGCGCACAGCGCGCCGCAGATCGAGTAGAACACCACGTCCACGATCAGCGGGACGCGCCGGCCGACCCGGTCGGCCCACAGCCCGAAGACCAGTGCGCCGACCGGACGCATGACCAGGGTGGGGGTGGTGATGATGGCCAGCTCGGGGGCTGTGGCACCGAACGACTTGTCCTTGGCCATGTCGCCGATGACGAGGACCACCAGGAAGTAGTCGAACGCGTCCATGGTCCAGCCGAGCAGGGCCACGACGAAGGCGCTGCGCTGGTCCGGGGTCAGCGGCACGCGGGTCGGGTGGCCTCCCGGGGCGGACGGCAGGCGAGGCATCGCGGAGTCCTTCGGCAGGAGGCGGCGGTGGGGCACGTCACAGCATGCGGGAACCCGCGTTTCCCTGTCGCCTTCTGGTCCTTGTGGTCGCAATCGTGGTCGCAGTCATCTCGCGGTCGCGGTCATCTCGTGGTCGCAGTCATCTCGCGGTCGCAGTCATCTCGCGGCCGCAGTCATCTCGCGGCCGCGGTCTATGCTGCGCGTGACAACGACCCCGGTGGTGATCGGCATGCGTGAGTGGAGCCTGGCGCGGCAGCTGGTCGTGCTGCAGATCGGTGTCGTCGTGCTCACCGTCGGGATCGAGGCGATGGTCGGGGTCTACCACGGATCGAATGGCCCCACGACCTTGAACCAGCGGCTGCTCGGCCTGGTCACGCTGACCGAGGTCGCCCTCACCGTGGGAATAGCCGGGTCACTGCTTGTGGCGGATCGGGTGCACCGGCAGACCTTCGGCCTGGAACCGGCCGAGATCGCCCGCCAGTATCAGCACCACGACGCGATGCTGCACGCGGTGAGCGAGGGCCTGCTGATCACCGACCAATCGGGCCGGCTGGTGCTGGCCAATGACGAAGCCCGCCGGCTGCTGGGTCTTCCGCCGGAAGGTGCCGAGGGTATGCCGCTGGCGGAGCTGGACGGCGCGACCCGCTCGGCGCTGTTCGCGGGCAGCGAGCCGCTTCGTGACCGGGTGTGCGTCACCGCCGACCGGGTGCTCTTGGTGAGCCGCAACCCCGTGGAGCGCGGCGGGAGGCCGATCGGTGCGGTCACGACGCTGCGTGACCGCACCGAGTTGCAGGCCGCGTTGCGCGAACTCGGCACGATTCGGGCGCTCGCCGAGTCGTTGCGCGCCCAGACGCACGAGTCGGCCAACCGGCTGCAGGCATTGGTCGGGCTCGTCGAACTGGGCCGCTACGAGGAAGCCGTCGCGCTCGGAACCCGCGACGCCTCGCTCGCCCAGCAGCTCAGCGACCAGCTCATGGACCGGATCGGCGAGCCGGCGCTGGTCGCGCTGCTGCTGGGCAAGTCGACGCTGGCCGCCGAGCGCGGCGTACAGCTGAGGATCAGCGACGACACCCGCGTCGCGGCGCCGAGCCGGCCCGCCGAGGACTTGCTGACCGTGGTCGGAAACCTGCTGGACAACGCCGTGGATGCGGCGGCGGGCAGTGGATCCGGTTGGGTGGAGCTGTCGCTGCGGGAGGACGCCGCCGGTGGGCTGCGGCTGCGAGTACGCGACAGCGGCCCAGGGCTGCCCGCCGGTCATCACGAGGACATCTTCACGGCCGGGTGGAGCACCAAACCCGCTGCCGGGCCCGGAGGTCGCGGCATCGGTCTCGCCCTGGTCGCGCAGGTCGTCCGCCGGCTGGGTGGTACCACCGTCGCGGCCGACGCCGAGGACGGACGGGGTGCCGTCTTCGAGGTCCGGCTGCCCGCCGTGCGGACGCAAGCCGGATCATGAGCCGTGCCGACGGACTCGTCCGACCGGCGCACCCGTCCGCCGAGCGTTTCACGAGGACTGCCCGGCGCCGGCTCAGGGCTGGTGGCCAGGGCTGCCCGCCCAGCTGTAGTAGTGCTCGGGGCGGCCCGTACCGCCGTATCGCGGGGACAGCGCGGCCAGACCCTGCCGTACCAGGTGCTCCAGGTACCGTCGCGCGGTCACCCGGGACAGCCCGGTGAGGTCCGCCACCTCGGTCGCGGTGAGCGAACCCGAAGCGGCCCGCAGCGTCCCCGAGACGAGTTCGTGGGTGGCGGATGACAGCCCTTTGGGCAGGCTGCTGGTGGAGGAGCCGCGCAGGGTCTCCAGCACGCGATCCACCTCCTGCTGGTCGGTGACCCGGGTGCTGGTCAGCCGCTGGTGATAGGCGGCATAGCGCTCCAGCTTCTCCCGGAACGTGGCGAAGCTGTACGGCTTGATGAGGTACTGAGCCACCCCGTGGGCCACGGCCGCGCGAACGGTCTCCGCCTCCCGGGCGGCGGTGACCGCTATGACGTCCACCGCTCTGGGCGGCTGCCCCGGGCCGCCGGGCTGGGCCGGGCGGCCCGCGCGCACGGCGGGGCACACGTCCAGCCCACTCATGTCGGGCAGGAAGAAGTCCAGCAGGAGCACGTCGACGGACTCCCGGGCGACGAAGTCGACGGCCTCGGCACCTGTGCGCACCACGCCCACCACCCTGAAGCCTGGAACCCGTTCCGTGTAGCCCCGGTTCACCTCCGCCACCAGGGCGTCGTCCTCCACGATCAGAGTCCGAATCATCTCCGCGCCTCCGCCAAGCCAGGGCCGGCCCACAGTACTCGCTCCGCAGCGACGCACACCTCGTCGCGGGGCGGCCCGCCGTCGGGGCAATGCCGCACCTCCGGCCCTGAGGCACCCGGATGTCGCGTCGGCGGGCAGCCATCCGCGCCCTCCGGCCGGCCGATCAGCGGGCGGACCTCGTCGGCGGCGGGTAACAGCCGCCCGTCCCTGTCGATGATGATCAGCTTTGCCACGCCGCGCGCAGCCTCGCCTGTGTTCACTCGTGTCTCCGGATCTCCGCTGGTTCCAGCCTGTGCTTCTCGCCGCCGGATCTGCGGCAGCACCGCAGCGACCAGACCGTAACGTCCGCATTGACCAGAACGACCGAAAGGATGGCCTGCCCGGCCGCCCGGACGCAAGCTTTCGGACGACCGTCGGGCAATCGCCCGCCACAACGCCGTGGAAAGGCCGAACATGGCACAGTCAAGCGTGGTGCGCTCGGGTCGAGCGACCCACCCTCCCCTGACCGGGGAACAGCGCGCCTCCTTCGCAGCGGCCCTGCTGGGCTGGACGATGGACTCCTTCGACTACTTCCTGGTCGTCCTGGTCTATGCGGACATCGCCAAGGACTTCAACGTCTCTCTGACCAAGATGGCCTTCCTGACCACGGCCACGTTGCTGATGCGCCCGGTCGGAGCAGTGATCTTCGGGCTCTGGGCCGATCGCGTCGGCCGCCGCATCCCGCTCCTGGTGGACGTCGTTTTCTACTCCCTGGTCGGCTTCGCCTGCGCATTCGCCCCCAACTACACGGTCCTGCTGGTGTTGCGCTTCCTGTACGGCATCGGGATGGGCGGTGAGTGGGGCCTCGGCACGGCGCTGGCGATGGAGAAGGTCCCCGCCGAGCGTCGCGGGTTCTTCTCCGGGTTGCTGCAGCAGGGCTACGCCGTGGGCTATCTGCTGGCAGCCAGCGTCTACCTGGTGATCACCAACTTCACCGACTGGGGCTGGCGCGGCCTGTTCGCGTTCAGCCTCGTGCCGGCCCTGATCTCGCTGGTGCTGCGCACCCGGGTGAAGGAGTCCGAGGTGTGGGAGCGGACCCGGGACCAGATCCAGGCCCGGGGCGAGAGCCCGTTCGCCGTGCTGCGCAAGCCGGCCGTGCTGGGCCGGATGGTGTACCTGGTGGCGCTGATGGCCGCGTTCAACTGGATGAGCCACGGCACCCAGGACATCTACCCGACCTTCCTCAAGGAGGGCGCGCACCTGAGCGGCAACACGGTGCTGTTCGTCGCCATTCTCTACAACATCGGCGCGATCTGCGGCGGGTTCACCTTCGGCGCGGCCTCGCAGCGCTTCGGGCGGCGCCGGGTGATCGTGCTGGCGGTCCTGCTGGGCCTGCCGCTGATCCCGCTGTTCGCGTGGTCCACGTCGCTGGGCATGCTGTGTCTCGGGTCGTTCCTCATGCAGCTCCTGGTGCAGGGCGCGTGGGGTGTCATCCCGGCGCACCTCACCGAGGTGAGCCCGGACGAGATCCGCGGGTTCTTCCCCGGTGTCACCTACCAACTGGGTAACTGCATCGCCGCGTTCAACCTGCCGATCCAGCAGGCGCTGGCCAAGTCCCATGGCTACAGCTTCGCACTCACGGCCACCCTGGTGCCGGTGCTGATCGTGGTCGCGGCGCTCACCGCGCTCGGCAAGGAGGCCCGCGGACGGTCCTTCGGCGGCAGCACCGAGCCGGAGAAGGCGGCGGAAGACGCGCCGGCGACGGCATAGCCGGGCCCAACCCCGGCCCGACGGTCAGGGGCCGTCCCACCCGCGAAACGCAAAGCAGGCGTAGGCCCAGGTCGAAGGCGTGTGACCTGGGCCTACGTTGGGTCGCCGGACCACGCGAGCGTCATACCTCCGACTGGTCAACCAAGTCGGCCTCGGTACTCAGTTCGGTGGCTGACAGGGGCCAAAGGCTCACAGTACTCGCTTATGGGGCATATCACTCACAGCAAGGTGAAACGGGCATCTCATTCGCCTGTTTCATTCCCTGTCCCCCACGATCGCTTCAGGGAGCCCCCATGCTGCGAGGCATCGACATCAGCGCGTACCAGGAATCGGCGTACAACACGGACGGCCTCTCCTTCGTCTTCATCAAGGCGACGGAGGGGCGTTCGTATGTGAACCCCAGACTCACCTCTCAGGCGAAGACCGCCCGGGACGCCGGCTGCGTGGTCGGCTTCTACCACTTCCTCTGGCCCGGCAACATCACGGCCCAGGCCGAGTACTTCGTCACCAAGAGCCCCAAGAGGGCCGGGGACATCCTCGCCGTCGACTGGGAGACGACCGGCGACGGCACACACGCGAGCAACGCCGAGAAGGACCTCTTCATCCGCACGGTGCGGGAACTCCGGCCGGACAACCGCGTGATCCTCTACACCAACCGCACCTTCTGGCTCACCGTCGACACCACCTCGTACGCCGGGGACGGCCTGTGGATCGCCGACTACGTCACCGCGGGCAAGCCCCGCATCAAGGCCGCGTGGCGCTTTCACCAGTACACCTCCGACCCCATGGACCGGGACGTCGCGAACTTCGCGACCCAGTCCGCGCTCCGGGCGTGGGCCACCAGCGCCTGAGCCCGGCTCGCTCCCTCGACTCCGCCTGCCCGCGCCCAGGTCGATCAGCACCTCGCCGAGCTGGACGGCCGTCAGCGCGGGCGCGGGCAGGCGGGGTGGTCCGTCAGACCCGTCCACGCGTCCTCGACTGCCCTCGCCCGCACGCCCGCACGCCCGCACAACTGGGACGCCGGGTGCGGTAGCTGGGGGAGTGCGGGGCCCCTGCTCCACCGGAGAGATGGTTCAGGGCCTCCCCGTCGCCTCTGGCCGTATCCATATGGCCAGGTCGTCAGACGTGTCCACCAGCGGCCTCCGGGCGCGGGCCGCCCGCCCGGCTCGGACCACGGACAGGATCCGTGTCGCCG
>CBFHCJ010000186.1:0-10450 GCA_965654005.1 uncultured Streptomyces sp.
TGCCGGGCTGGTAGCCGAGGGTGGAGAAGTAGTCGACACCGGTCAGGCACATCACCCGCCACCAGCGCTGGCCCTTGTGCGGGGGTTCCGGCTCGGCGTGCGGGCTCTCGGAGGCACCCTTGCCCATGTCGGACAGTCCCTCCAGCATCCACGCCCGCAACCGGCTCGCAGGTGGTTGTTCGGTGGTGGCCATCGGCGTGCTCTCCTGAGGTATGGCTGGGTGCGGGATTCGGCCATCACACGGACGGCCGCACCAGCGTAAGCAGAGAGTGACGTCTGGGCCCATGGATGAGGGGGGTCGAGGGCATCAAGCTTCCGTTAAGAACGGCTGGGCGGGATCGGAAGGCGTGTCAGAGCGACATCAGCCGCACGTCAAAGCGCGGGCTCCCGGCCGGGAGCGGCAGGGGCCGGCGGGGAGCAGCCGGGCGGCCGGGAGGGTCGGGAGCGGATGCGCAGCGTCATGTCGTACACCGCGGGAGACGGGCGCTGCCGGTCGGGTGACGGCTTTCCGGGTGAAGCCGCTCGGGTGGCCCCCACACCACCGTGTCCCGGAATTCCACCGAAATGCCGTGCGGCGCCGCGCCCTTGAGGAAAGCCATGGGCGCGGAGGGTTCTCAACACGGCCGAGCACGGGGCGGCGGCCACGGCGGCCGAGGCGGACGGGCCGTGTTAGGGAAGGTTTGTGAGACAGTCCCGAATCTCGGCATGCATGTCCTCCCTCCTCCTCGCCGTCAGCTGCGCCATCACCGGTGCCGCGGCGGCGCAGGCGGCCCCGCAAGCGGCGGCCACGGGTTACGTGGCCCTCGGTGACTCCTACTCCGCCGGTGTGGGAGCCGGCAGCTACCTCGCATCCAGCGTCGACTGCCTGCGCAGCAGCCGGTCGTATCCCGCCCTGTGGGCCACGGCCCATGCACCGTCGTCGTTCACCTTCGCCGCGTGCAACGGCGCTCGTACGACTGATGTGATGGCCGGCCAACTCGGCGCGCTCAGCGCGCGTACGGGTCTGGTGAGCATCACCGTCGGCGGCAGCGACTCGGGCTTCGGCGATGTCATGACGACCTGTGTGCTGCGGGGCACCAGCGCATGCCTGTCCGCCACCGCCGCGGCGCGCTCGTACATGGACGCGCCCCTCCCGGGCGACCTGGACCGTCTCTACACGGCCATCAGAAGGAAGGCCCCGGCCGCACACGTCGTGGTGCTCGGCTATCCGCACCTGTATCAGCTCAACGGCATCTGTTCGGGGGGTCTCTCGGACACCGCGCGGTCCGCCATCAACCACGCCGTTGACCACCTGAACGGCGTGATCGCGAAGCGTGTCGCCGACCATGGGTTCACCTTCGCCGACGTCAGGGGCGCCTTCACCGGCCACGAGATCTGTTCCGCGAGCCCCTGGCTGCGCAGCGTCAACTGGCTGGCCGTGACCGAGTCGTACCACCCCACCGAACTGGGGCAGTCCCACGGCTACCTTCCCGTCTTCGCGGACTCGGCCTGAGCCGCCTCACACCTTCGCCGATGCGTCGGCCCAGCAGGGAATTCGAGGCTCGCACCGAGGACGCGCGGCCCACCGCGTCAAGGCCGCGTCAATCTGCCTGAGAAAGCGTCAGGAGCGCGTCAACGCAGAGCGAAGGTGGTCGGATCCGGTCGCAGTACCGTCGCCCTGGCACTGCTGCTCCTGCTGTTCCTGCCGGCCGGTCTGGCCGCCACCGGCACCTGGGACACCGTCGACAACCGCGACGCACCCCGCACCACCAGCGCCGCCGACCTCGACCTGGCCCTGAACAACATGGACGCGCAGGCCGCCAACATGCTGCTGTCCAGCGGGATGCGGGCAAAGGGCGCCTTGCGACGCCGTACGAGAAGGCCGCCGGCCTCTACATCGACTCCCGCCGAGACATCGGAGACGACCCGCGCACCCTCGCCGTCGCCGCGCAGGGCGACAGGGCCGATGAAAAGACCCTGGAGTCGCTGACCGACGACTTCGCCGAGTACCAGGAGCCGATCGGCCGCGCCCTGGAGAACGACGGGAACTGTCGACTCCCGCTGCCATGAAGCCGGTTGTTGGGCGGCTCATCCCAACCTCACGTCCCGGTTACGGATTCATCAACTGCTGGTGTATCGGGGGTGAGGGCACGACGATGGGACCATGAATCTGGCCCAGCAAGCCCTTGAGCGGCTCGACGCCTGGCCCGACCTCACGGCGGGACCGGCCAGTTGTGGCACGGGGCGGGCGCTCCGCTCTCCGCACAGCGAGATCGTCCACTTCCACAGCGACCGCGAGGCGGACCTGCACCTCACCAGCGGGGCCATCCAGCGCTTCTCCGGCGACCTCGCGGAGTCGACCGCCATCCGAATGGTGCCCGGTTCGCGATGGGTGACCGTGCACCTGGAGTGCGAGGCCGACGTCGACCTGCTGCTCAGCCTGGTGAGCATGGCACTCAAGGCGCACCAGACGTGGCCTCCGTCCCGGAGCATGCCCGAGGCGTGCAACTTCCGTCGCGTCACTGTGCTGCCGCGTGAATGTGAGGGCGTGGGCGGCTGACTCCCGCAGGAGGAGCCGCCGAGGCGCCGCCGAGCCTTCAAACGCGGAGTTGCGCTCCCTGCTCGACGCCGACGGATTCACCAGGACGGCCGCCGCACTGCACGATCTCGCCCACTGGGACCGCGCTGATCCTTTCGGCCGTGACCGGGAGCCGTTCGTGAGCGCGGACCGTCAGGCTTGGGCGGCGCGCCTTCGGGAGGCGTCGATCTCCGCGTACGCCTGGTCACGTCCCTCCCAGTGGGAACCCTCGACGGACTTGCCGGGCTCCAGGTCCTTGTAGACCTCGAAGAAGTGCGTGATCTCCAGTCGGTCGAAGCTGGGGACGTCGCCGATGTCCTGGACGGCCGCGTAGCGCGGGTCGTGGGCCGGGACGCAGAGGATCTTCTCGTCGGGGCCCTTCTCGTCCCTCATCACGAACATGCCTACCGCGCGGCACTCGATGACACAGCCGGGGAAGGTGGGGTCGCCCACGAGGACGAGGGCGTCGAGCGGGTCGCCGTCGCCGCCCAGGGTGTGGTCGATGTAGCCGTAGTCGGCCGGGTACTGGGTGGAGGTGAACAGCATCCGGTCCAGACGCAGGCGGTGCAGTTCGTGGTCCATCTCGTACTTGTTGCGCGAGCCCTGGGGGATCTCCACGATCACGTCGAATTCCACGACGGCCTCCTTGCCTGGTCGGTCGGCAGGCCGGGCGGGCTGCCCATGCTCGGGTGCCCAGCCCGGACAAAGGGTGAGACGGTGTAAATCACCGGACACCGGGTACCCGGCAGCGCCGAAAAGGCACCGCCGCCGTGCGAGGCCGACCCGTGAGGGGCGAGCACATGCTGTTCCGTGACCGCAGGCAGGCCGGGCGGGAACTGGCCGCGTGGCTGCGCTCCCTGCAGGAAGAGGGGGCCTTCCCGGATCCGGTCGTCATGGCGCTGCCCCGCGGCGGTGTCACGGTGGGCGCGGAGGTGGCGCGGGCACTGGATGCACCGCTCGACGTGCTCGTCGTACGCAAGATCGGCGCCCCCTCGCACGAGGAGTACGGCGTCGGCGCGATCGTCGGCGACGACCCTCCGCATTTCGATACATGGGCGCTGGACCGGCTCGGCCTGCGCGAGGCCGACCTCGCCGCGGTGGTGAGTAGGGAACGCAGGGAACTCCACCGCCGGGAACAGCTGTACCGGCGGGGACGCCCCGCTACCGAGCTCGGCGGCTGCACCGCGATCGTCGTCGACGACGGGCTGGCCACCGGCGTCACGGCACGCGCCGCGCTGTGGTCCGTACGCCGTGAGGGACCCGCACGCGCCGTCCTGGCCGTGCCGGTCGCCGCACCCGAGGCCGCCGATCTGCTGCGCCAGGACGCCGACGACGTGATCTGCCTGGAACGTCCGGGCACCTTCGTCGCTGTCGGCCTCTGCTACGAGGACTTCGAACAGGTGACTGACGACGACGTCCTCGCCGCCCTGGAGGGCGCCCACCGGTGAGACGGGGCGGCGGGGAGGAGGAGCGGCAGTGCCGCGGATGACAGAGGGCGAGGCACGGCGCCGGTTCACCGGGGCCCGGGTCGCGCGCCTTGCGACGGTGGACCCCGAGGGACGCCCCCACGTCGTACCGGTCGTGTTCGCCCGGCACGGCGACAACGGGATCGTCATGGCCGTAGACCGGAAACCGAAGGGCTCGCACCGGCTGAAGCGGCTGCACAACATCGCGGTCAATCCGGCCGTGTGCCTGCTGGTGGACGCGTACGACGAGGACTGGGAACGGCTGTGGTGGGTGCGGGCCGACGGAGGCGCCCGGAGTGTACCGCCCGACGCGCCCGCGGAGCGGGACCGGCACGCGTACGAGAACGCGATCGCCCTGCTCACGCAGAAGTATCCGCAATACCGGGACAGCCCGCCGGACGGCCCGGTGGTCGTGGTCACCGTCCACCACTGGAGCGGCTGGCGCGCCGTTGAACCCGACCCGGCCCAGTGAGAGGGGAGATTCCATGAGCAGGCTGCCTGATGCGTGCCCACCGACGTCGGTGACGTCCTGGTGGCCTACGACCGCGACCTGTTCGGTGTGCTCGCCGACCGTGACATCGTGGTGCGGGTGATTGCCCAGGACCGTGATCCCGACACCACGACCGTGGGTTCGGTGTGCACTCGTCCCCTCGCGGTGACGCTGACGCCCGACGACACCACCGACCACGCGGCCGAGCCGAACCGAACGGGTGAGGTGAGCGCCTCAGGCTCGGGTGTCGGGTCCCGTCATCTCGTCGACCGCGGCGCCCCGGCGTCGCCGATTCGACCGCGGGGCCCTGTGGCGGGGGTGGTGCGTCGCCGCGTTCACCGCCGTGGCCAGGCCCAGCGCGAAGAGAAGGGCCAGGGCGAGGCCGGAGCTGAAGATGGCGAGTGCGTTCATGGTGGCGATGTTGTGATCCAGTACGGACACGGTGTACTCGGGGCCGCCGGACAGGTTGCCGGCGATCGCCAGGGCGGTGAAGGCGCCGGTGGCCGCGAGGAGGAGCAGTCCGATGATCAGCATCCGAGTCATCTCCTCAGAGAGTTCCGATTCCCCTGCGGGTACCCGCCCGGCCACGGGCCAGACAGGGCCGGACCGCCGGGTGGCTGAAGGAGCACGGCCCGCGGCGGACCCTGGCTCGTCCGCCGGTCCGCCGGTCCGCCGGTCCGCCTGTTCGCCTGTTCGGCGAGACGGCGCACGTAGCGCCGAACAGACCGCCAAGGATCTGGACGATCGACCGCCCGGCGGCCCGTGACGCGGAGGAGCTTTGGCGATCAGGACATCGTGAGGGTGGGGCGAGAGGGGCGTGTCCGAGGCGTTGTGTGCGGCCCCGAACGTGAGCCGGGCGACCGCCGGGTCCTTCAGCGTTCCAGCGGACGTAGCTGCGCCCGTGGGCGACGAGCCGCCGCCGGTCCTTTTTGGGCACACGCCCGACAGCACGGCGCAGACCTCTTCGAAACTCCTCACCTTCCGACCGGAGATCTCAAACCGCCTCCCACCCACCAGGAGGCGCCCTGCGCCCGCTGGGCCACTTGGGACACCTCCGAGTGGATCACCTTCGCCGCACGGGTCTTCCACGACGCCGTGACGGCCGTCTGAACGGCCGTCACCAGACCGCCGCTCAGCGGACGGCCGGGCTCACAACGGAGTGCGGCTGACGGTCAGCAGATAGGTCCCGTAGGCCAGGGAGAGAACGGCGAGGGAGGCGCCGAGCAGGACGGCGTTCTTCGGGCGGACCCTCCAGGTCCGGGTGAAGGTGAGCGCGAGAGGGATCAGCAGGGGGAACGCGGGCAGCAGGAAGCGGGGTTTCGACGCGTACGGGCCGGAGCCGCCGACCGTGATCAGGAGCAGTATCCCGGCGTAGACGATCAGAGCCATAGGGACGCGCTCGAAGCACAGCAGGCAGAACAGCAGGACGGCCGCCGTGACGATGACCAGCGCCAGCGGGTAGACCACCCGGCCGCCGTGATGGAACAGCCCCTTGAGGAAGTGCAGCGAGCCGGCACCGAAGTCGAAGCGGGAGTCCCAGGCGCGCTGCACCGTGAAGTAGCCGTGCAGCACGTTGCCCGTGTGGTCGCCGACCCACAGGACGAAGCCCACCCAGCCGAGGGGCGCGATCGCGGTGCCGACCCACAGCCCGCGGGGGACGCGGCCGCGCCACCTCACGATCTCGGCCACCGCCACCACGCCCAACGCCGCGGCAACGGCGAACCCGGTGGGCCGGGACAGGCCCGCCAGTGAGGCCAGCGCACCCGCCCACAGCCAGCGGCCCGTGAGCACCGCGTACAGGGACCAGGCGGCGAGCGCGGTGAACAGCGGCTCCGTGTAAGCGATGTCGAGGACGACGGAGTGCGGCAGGGCGGCCCATACGCCGACGAGTGCGGTGGCGACCGCGCGTCCGTACAGACGGTGACCGATCGCGTAGATGCCGTACGCGGCCGCCCCCGCGGCACTCCAGGCGATCAGCAGGGCGGCGGCGCCCGGAGTGATCGGAAGGATGGTGGAGAGGGCACGGATGAGTCCCGGGTACAGCGGGAAGAACGCCCAGTCCCGCTGGACGGCACCGGTGGTGTGGAGGATGTTGATGTGGGTGCCGTACCCGTACTGGGCGATGTTCAGATACCAGCGGGAGTCCCACGAGTGGGCCAGACCCTTGAGCAGCGGGTGGCCGGCGAGGTGGTTCGCCAGGACGATCGCGGCGATACCGACGAGGCGGATGGAGGCGAACAGGGCGAGTGCCCTCCCGGCGCCGGGCAGAAACCGGTCGCTCAGGGGACGACGGACGAGACGACCGCCGCCCCCGGCTCGTTCGGAGACGGGGGCGGGCGCGCTGACACCTTGACCCGGTGCTAGCGGCGTGTGGTCCGCAACGTGAGGTTTGGCCATGGTTGGGTCATATACCACTGCTGTACGAGAAACCGCCGTGACGCAGTGCTGAAGCCGGTGAATTGTGCTCCGCCGGATGGGTGAGGGCCTGTGCCGTACCGTCAGGGGCGAAGGCGCCGGCGATCCCTTCCGCGGCTTCCGCCGAACGGGGCATCGGAACGGCGTACGCGCGGCTCGCGTCGTCGGCCGGATGTGCCTCGCCACGAGACCGCCCTCGCCCACGCCATCGCCGACTTGGACGGGAGCCCCGCACGACGACCGGGCCTGGGCGGCCCTGGCCCACTTCGCCTCCTGGAGCGCGGCTGGAACGCCACCGGGGCTGACGGTCCCGGCCGCGAGCGTGCGTGTGCGCCCCCTTTAGAGTGGGCCGCGTGACGAACAACAGCAGCCCTGTCGCCGTATTCGATCTCGACAACACGCTCGCCGACACCGCGCACCGGCAGCGCTTCCTGGAGACGAAACCGCGTGACTGGGACGCGTTCTTCGTGGCGGCGTCGGAGGACCTGCCGCTGGCCGAAGGCATCGCGCTCCTGCGGAAGAGCGCCGAGGACTGCGAGATCGTCTATCTGACCGGGCGGCCCGCGCGCTGCCGGCGCGACACCCGCGCCTGGCTGGCCGCCCATGGGCTCCCCGAGGGGCGCCTCTACATGCGGTCCAACGGCGACCGCAGGCCCGCGCGTGTCACCAAACTGGAGATCCTCCGCGAACTGGCCCGAGGCCGTGAGATTCGCGTCCTCGTGGACGATGACGAACTGGTCTGCCAGGACGCCGAACGGGCGGGTTTCACGGTCGTACGCGCCCGCTGGGCGTCCCCCTCCGCCGCACTGGAGGACGCACAGGAGCGTGAAGGGCGTACCTGAGACCCCTGCGCGACAGGCCCCGTGGGAGGACCCCCGTGCGAGGACCCCGTGCGAGGACCCCGTGCGGCGGACCCCACGTGCCACGGACCTGTGTGACTACTCGCCGTCCTCCAGGCGGAAGCCCACCTTGAGGCCGACCTGGTAGTGCTCGATCTCCCCGTTCTCGATATGCCCCCTGACCTGCGTGACCTCGAACCAGTCCAGGTTCCGCAGGGTCTGCGAGGCACGGGCGATGCCGTTGCGGATGGCCTGGTCGACGCCCTCGGGCGAGCTGCCGACGATCTCGGTGACCCGGTAGGTGTGGTTGGTCATGGGGGTGCTCCTCTCCGCGTGGCAGATATGTCACACGTCACTCCACGGTGCCGTATGCTGCGGCGGACCGCGAGCCATCGGGTCACCCCTTGACCTGCCCGCGGGTCCGCCACTTTCACCGCGCCATGCTCAACGACAGGGCGAACCTCCCCTCCTCGTCCGTCCACCAGCGCGTCAACTCCATCCCCGCGTCGGCCAGTTCACGACGTATGCCGTCCTCGCGGAACTTCGCCGACACCTCCGTCCGCAGCTCCTCGTTCGCCGCGAAGTCGACCGCCAGGTCGAGCGCCGAGATCTTCACGGTCTGCGCCGTACGCGCCCGCAGCCGCATCTCGATCCACTCGTTCCGCGCGTCCCACAGGGCCACGTGGTCGAACGCGTCGAGGTCGAAGTCCGCGCCGAGTTCGCGGTTGACGACGGCCAGCACGTTCTTGTTGAACTCGGCCGTCACCCCGGCGTCGTCGTCGTACGCCGCCACCAGCACCGACTCGTCCTTCACCAGGTCGGTGCCGAGCAGCAGCGCGTCTTCGGGCGCCAGCAGGGACCGTACGGACTTCAGGAAGCTCGCCCGCTCGGCGGGCACCAGATTGCCGATCGTGCCGCCCAGGAACGCCACCAGGCGCGGCCCCGGCGTGCCCGGCAGCGTGAGGCCGCCGGTGAAGTCGGCGATCAGCGCGTGCACGTTCAGCTCCGGGTGTTCGGCGATCAGAGCGTGTCCCGCCTGGGTCAGTGCGCTCTCGCTGACGTCGACCGGCACATACGTGTGCAGCCCGGTCAGCGCCTCCAGCAGATACCGCGTCTTCTCGGACGAGCCGGAGCCCAGCTCGACCAGCGTCCGCGCGCCGGTCGCGGCGGCGATCTCCCCGGAGCGGGCGACCAGGATCTCCCGCTCGGCGCGCGTCGGGTAGTACTCGGGCAGTTCGGTGATCTTCTCGAAAAGGTCGCTGCCGTGGGCGTCGTAGAACCACTTCGGCGGCAGCATCTTGGGGTTGCCGGTGAGGCCGTGCAGTACGTCGGTGCGCAGCGCGGCGTCGGTCGCGTCCTCGGGAAGGGTACGGGTGACAAGGAACGGGTTCACGTGCCGGGCTCCTCGGGTGATGGGGGTGCCCCCGCTCGAGCGGAGCCGAGAGTGGGGGAGGATGCCATGTCGTCGTGGGGGTCCTTGAGCGGGGTCAGCAGGACGTCGGTGCGCGTGGCCGCGAGCAGCGTGCGGTCGGGCACCTCCTGCCAGCGCGGGTCGTCGTCGTAGGGTTCGGAGGCCACGATCGTGTGACGGCCGGGCTCGTTGAGGTACCAGAGCGTGTCGCCCCACGCGGTCGCGGTGATCGTCTCGCCGTTGGTGAGCAGCAGGTTGAGCCGGGAATCGGGGGCCGCCGCGGCGAGAGCCGACACGGTGTCGGTCAGAGCCTGACCTGCGTCGTCACCGTTGCTCAGCCGGCCCAGCACCAGCGCCCAGACGAGCGCCGAGTCGGTGCGGGCTTCCAGCGAGAGCAGCTCGGCCGGCGGTAGGCAGTGGGCCAGGCCGACGACCGAACGGGGCCATCCGGCCACGACCCCGTTGTGGCTGAACAGCCACTTGCCCGCGGCGAACGGCGCCGCCGCGGCCTCCCCGCCGGCACTTCCCTCGGTCGCGTCCCGCACCGCGGCCAAAAAGGCGCCCGAGCGCACGACCCGCGCCAGATCGGTGAAGGACTGGTCGCCCCAGATGGGCCCGTCCCGGCGGTACCGCGCCGGCACCGGATCCCCCTCCGCGTACCAGGCCACCCCGAAACCGTCGGCGTTGATGGTCCCGTGCTGCTGCATCCGCGGTGCCCACGACTGCCGGTACAGGCTGTGCGGGGGTTCCACGAGGAGCCGGCCGAGCGGCTCCTCGGGCCCCACATAGGCCAGGTGACGGCACATCAGGCGTCCCGGGCGGTGCGGAAGCCGGAGAAGATCTGCCGCCGGATCGGATAGTCCCAGTTGCGGAACGTGCCCCGGCAGGCCACGGGGTCCACGGCGAACGAACCACCGCGCAGCACCTTGTACTCCGGCCCGAAGAACACCTCCGAGTACTCCTGGTACGGGAACGCAGTGAACCCGGGGTACGGCAGGAAGTCGCTCGCCGTCCACTCCCACACATCACCGATCAACTGCCGTACGCCGAGCGGCGAGGCGCCCGCCGGATAGCTGCCGACCGGCGCGGGGCGCAGATGCCGCTGCCCGAGGTTGGCGTGCTCGGGGGCGGGGTCGGCGTCGCCCCACGGGTAGCGCCGGGAGCGGCCCGTGGCCGGGTCGTGGGGGGGGGGGGGGGGGCGCCCGGGGGGCGAGGGGGGGGGGGCCCGGCGGCCCCGCCCCGGGGCCGGGGCCCCCGCCCCCCGCGCCACCC
>CBFHCJ010000187.1:0-10424 GCA_965654005.1 uncultured Streptomyces sp.
GGCCAACGCGGTGGTGGCGTGGTACGGATCACCCCCGCGTGGGCGGGGAGGACCTGGGTCTCGGACTCGTCCAGGGCGTCGGCGGCGGATCACCCCCGCGTGGGCGGGGAGGACTAGGCGGGGAGTCGCCGGTTTGATCAGGGATTCGGATCACCCCCGCGTGGGCGGGGAGGACGCGTGCGCGGCCAGCGCGGCGAGGACGGCCTTCGGATCACCCCCGCGTGGGCGGGGAGGACCGCGGAGCATGGCCGCGATCTCCCGGGCCTGCCGGATCACCCCCGCGTGGGCGGGGAGGACGGGGTTTTCGTCGAGGGCCATAGTCATCGTGCCGGATCACCCCCGCGTGGGCGGGGAGGACGGAGGGCATCATCGGCGTCCAGGCGCCCATCACGGATCACCCCCGCGTGGGCGGGGAGGACCGGCGCGTAGTGCGCGCAGTCGTCCAGGGCGACGGATCACCCCCGCGTGGGCGGGGAGGACTCGTACGGCACGGTGACGCGGTTCGGCTCAACCGGATCACCCCCGCGTGGGCGGGGAGGACATTGGCCGCAAAGAGGGTGTCTGGTTCGAGGGCGGATCACCCCCGCGTGGGCGGGGAGGACTCGGCCGTCCGCTAGGCCATGCCCGCTATCGGCGGATCACCCCCGCGTGGGCGGGGAGGACACTTTCTGACCTGCGAGCTAGTAGCGCCTTTGCTGGTTCTTTGCCACGTTTGCCCGCGTTGTCAGTGGTGGATGCTTCGATGAACTCGTCATACAGCAGACGATAAGTCAGGGGCGGGGCGTGGTGAGGGATAAGGCTTCGGTGGATGTGACGCCGTGGGGGAAGGCGTCCACGGATCCTTGTTCGGTGTATCCATTGCTGTGGCATCTGCTGGACACCACGGCGATGTCGCAGGCGCTGTGGGATCGGTTCCTGACTTCAAATCAGCGTAGGAGCATCGCGAGGGGTCTCGGGGTGCCGGAGGAGCAGGCCCGCTCGTTGATTGCGTTCTGGGCAGGGCTGCATGATCTGGGGAAGCTGACGCCTGGCTTCCAGCAGTGCGCTCCGTACGCCTACGCAACCGTCAGTGGCGGGTTGCGCCGGGACGTACAGGCGGTGGAGCGGATGTCGCATGCCAGGGCATCGATGTTCTGCGCATATGGGCTGCTTGCCGGGCTGAGCTATGGCGGGGACGCGCTGCGAGTCGCTGAGATCCTCGGCGGCCATCATGGGCGGTTCCAGCAGGTGGACCGCGTCGCCTTGGGGAATGATGCGTTTCTGGCTGGGCTGGGTGGTGCTTCTTGGAGGGCGCTTCGCGGCGAGTACATGGAGGTGGTCCATCAGTTGCTGGGGGCGCCTGAGGCGCCGCGGCCGGTGGATGCACCGGAGGCAGCGTTGGTCACGGGCCTGGTGATCCTCGCGGATTGGCTGGTGAGCCAGGAGCACTACTGGCAGCCCAAGGTGATCTCGCCTTCTGCTGGTCCGGCGGAGCACTTTCGTCGGGCCACTTCGGAGGCGGCTGCGGTGATTGATGAGGCCGGACTGACCCGGTCCGAGCCCCGGCGGTTGCCTTTCGCCGCGCTGCACGGGGTCCAGGCGCCGAATCCGCTGCAGCATTCAGTGATGGAGGAGTTGCCGGCGGCGGCGCGCGGAGCGGGGATCTTGGTCGTCACTGCGGCGCCCGGGGACGGGAAGACGGAGACGGCGCTTGAGGCGGAGCGGATCCTGTCGGCGGCGGCCGGGACGAGTGGTCTGTGCTTCGTGCTTCCGACGATGGCCACCAGCGATGAGATGTACAAACGGATTGCGGCCGCTGTGGTCCGGCAGTTTCCGCAAGCTTCCGCCACTGTCACGCTCACCCACAGCATGGCCTGGCTCAATGACGCCTACAGCGACGGTGATCTGACCGTGCGGGGACGGGTTGCGACGCATGACGAAACCCTGACGCCGGGTGAAGCGGACTGGCGGAGCACCCGGCCGGGGGCGTGGCTGCGCGGGGCCAAGCGGCCGCTGCTGGCGCAGTTCAGCGTCGGCACGATCGATCAGGCGCTGATGACGGTGCTGCCGGTGAAACACAACATGTTGCGTCTGTTGGGGCTGACCGGGAAGACGTTCATCGTCGATGAGTGCCATGCGTACGACCCGTACATGCAGGTGTTGCTCAAAAGGCTGCTGGCGTGGCTGGGGCGGTTCGGCTGCCCGGTGGTGCTGCTGTCGGCGACGCTGCCGAGCTCGGTGGGCGATCAACTGGTGCGCGCCTACCTGGAGGGAGCCGGTCGCAAACGCCAGGAGTTGCGAGGGAAGTCTTTCCGTCCGCCGTACCCGGGATGGTTGTTCGCGGACGCGGCCACGGGCGAGACGACGGTGATGTCCGAGCCGCGGCAGGTGGAGCACCGCACGCACCGTGCGGCGGCACTGCGGGTGGACCTTCAGTCGGTGCGGCACCGCACGCCGGAAGACGAAAGCCGGCTGGCCGTGATCGAGGAGCAGTTGCAGTCGCTGATCCGCGAGGGAGGTTGCGCAGCGGTGGTGTGCACGACAGTCGCTGACGCACAGGCCACCTACCGGCACCTGCGTGACCGGGGGGAGCTCAGCGTCGAGAAGAACGAGCTGGTGTTGCTGCATGCGCAGTTGCCGGGTGATGTGCGCGAATCACGGGCCCGGACGATTGTTTCGCGGTTGGGGCGTACGGGAGACCGCCCGGAGCGCATGGTGGTCGTGGCGACGGCTGTCATCGAGCAGTCCCTCGACCTGGATGTCGACCTGCTGATCAGTGACGTAGCTCCCATGTCCCAGCTTCTGCAGCGCGCCGGACGATGCTGGCGGCACGAGGAGTTCTGGTGCCGGCACGGCCGGCCCGGCACCGGGGAGGGACGCCCGGTGTGGGCCGGGGACGGGCCCCGCCTGGTAGTCCTGGACTCGCTGGACGACGACGGGGAACCACCGAAGCACTGGGGCCCGGTATACGCCGGGTATCTGCTGGCGGCGACTGCCCGGCAGCTTGCCGCCCTTGACACGGGCGTCATCAACGTTCCTGAAGACGTCCAACGCCTGGTCGAGGCGGTGCATGTTGAGGATCCGGTGGGTGCTGAGCAGGCCAGGCTGCTGGAGCAGCGACTGCTGCTCCAGGCGGACACCCTGGCTCAGCAGCATGTGGGGGAGTGGGCGGCCATTCCAGTTCCACATCGGGTGGCAGGCCTGCACGAGCTGCACCGCGACACCGTCGACGAGGTGAAGGCGGCGACCCGGCTGGGTGCTGAGTCCGTGCGGGTGCTGTGCGCCTTCCGCCAGGAAGACCACCGGCTCACCTTCGACCGCGAAGGTCAAATACCCCTGCCCGAGCCGGTTGCGGGCGGCCAGATGCAGCCTGCGCAAGTGCGCGAGGTGATGCGCCGCACGATCCCGGTACGGGCCGGCTACCTGGAAGGGCGCGGACCGGAGCAGGAGCCTCCTGCGAGCTGGAACGACCAGCCTCTCCTCGCCGACCTGGTGCTCCTCGTCAACGAGACACCCGGTGCGGTGGACGAACCGGTCCGCGTGGGGAAAACGGCCTTTCTCCTTGATGACGAGCTGGGATTGACGCGGAATTAGGTAAACGCACCCCTCCCAGGGACAACCTTGGTTAGGCTGCGAACCGCGACTGTTCGAGTCGGAACCCCCACGGGTGTGGGTGGGGAGTGCTGTGTTCCCGGCCTCGGACTACCAGGCACAACCGGATCACCCCCGCGTCGGGCGGGGAGCGCACATCCATGTTGGCATCCTCGAGAAGGAGAGGCGCATGACGGGTCCTCCCGCATTCGATCTGCGTGACGAGCCGTGGATCCCGGTACGAACCCTCGCGGGCACCAAGCAGGTAGGCCTGCGTGACCTTTTTCTGCACGCCCACGAGATCGAGGACCTTGCGATACCCGTCCCGCCTGCCGCTTCCGGGCTGATGCGCATCTTGTGCGTCATGACGGCACGGATCAGCGGACTGGATGATCCCGATTCGGGGGCGGATGAATGGCTCGCCGAGCGGAATGCGGCCCTTCTCAAGCCCGAGGGATTCGATCCTGGCGCGGTCGGCGGGTACTTCGACCGGCCCGATCTGGCGGACCGCTTCTTCCTCTTCGGTGGTGAACGCCCCTTCCTGCAGGACCCCCTCCTGGCCCGCCAATGCGCCAAGACCGCAGGGGTGAACAAGCTGGCCTTCGGCCGGGCGGCCGGCAACAACCACGTGTGGTGGGGCCCGCACTCGGACGTCGATGCCTCGTCCCTGTCCAGTGCCCAGGCCGCGTGGTCGCTGATCGCCCAGCACTACTACGGACCCTCCGGACGCTGCAGTGCACGGACGGTCGACGGCACCTCGCAAGCCAACAGCACCGCAGGCCCGCTGCGGAAGACGATCTCGTTCCATCCCCTGGGACACAGCCTCTACCAGACGCTGCTGCTCGGCATCCCGCGACTGACCACCGAACCACCGGACCTGGACGACGCGGCGCCTTGGGAGGAGAAGACCGCCCCCGACCCGCAGGGCGTGCTGCCTCCGCTGACCTGGCCCGGGCGCCTGCTGGCGGGCCGGTCGCGACACGCGGTGTTGCTGGTCCCTACCCCGGACGGTCAAGCAGCCGAGGACGCGTACGTG
Source organism: uncultured Streptomyces sp. (assembly GCA_965654005.1). Taxonomy (GTDB): domain Bacteria; phylum Actinomycetota; class Actinomycetes; order Streptomycetales; family Streptomycetaceae; genus Streptomyces. The sequence goes on from CBFHCJ010000187.1 coordinate 4,607, forward strand.
ACGTGGGCGACCCGGCAGCCGCCGCTGGAGGCGGTCGACCCGTATCTGGTGACGCACACGGCGCAAAAGACCGGCAGCCGCTATCCCCGAGAAGCCGACAGCAACCGTGCCCTGTGGCGCGACTTGGATGCCCTGCTGCTCAAGAGCGGCACGACGGCCGGAGTCAGCCGCCCCCTGATCTTCGACGACCTCAACTCGCTGCCGGACGACGTTCGCCACCATGTCCGGGTACGCGCCTACGGGTTCGAGCAGGACGGCCAGCAGGTGGACCGGTCGTGGTTCACGGCCGTGACCCCGCCGCTGCTGGGCTGGCTGGAGGAACGCGATCCTGCCATGGCACGGCACATTGCCGACTGCCGCGAAAGCGCCGAGCGGCACGGCGACTTGCTGGCATACGCCGTCAAGATCGCATGGGCCGAGTTCACCTCGCCCCCGCCCGAACCGGGAAAGACCGTCAAGCTGGACAACAAGAAGCCGGGGCCGTGGCTGGAGGCGGCCCTGGCCGAGTACTGGCCGCGTGCCGAGACGAAGTTCTGGCAGCGGATCGACTCGCCCGGCGAGGCCCCGCGCAGCGCGTTCCTGGCCGAAGCCGAGACCTCCCTGCGGGCAGCGGTCGGCGGAGCGGAGCGGCAGATGAAGGGTGCCCGTGCCGTCAGCCACGCCCTCGGCATCCTGCGCAAGATGAGCAAGGAGACCCGATGACCACCTCATCCGCCCCCGCGGCCACGGGCAGTGACGCATGGCAGCGACGTGACGGCTTTGCCGCCGAAGTCCTCGCACTGTGTGCCCGCGACACCGGGGCACGGGCAGCCTTGCGTACCGGGCTCGGCCGTCCCGTGACGCAGTGCGGCCGACTCCACCGCCACCTGGCACGACACACCTCACCTGACTGGCCCGAGCCGCGGCAGCGGGCGTACTACGCCGTGGCCGCACTGATCGCAGCCAACCCCGTCGGCCCCGCTCCAGCCGAAGCAGCGGACCTCGACACCGACAGCGGCACTGCCACGCCGCAAAACGGCGACGCCACGACGGACGAGGCGGCGGCCCCCGGCCGACGCTGGAACAATCTGGGCGCCAGTCTGGCCCGTGCCGTGAATCTGCCAGGCCGGCAGGCCCTCAACGCTGACACCACTGAGCGGCGACTGCATCTGATGACGCGCTCCAGCGCCGACTCCCTCCACCAGCGCCTGCCCGCCCTGATCCGCCACCTGCACAGCAAGGGGGTCCCCGTCGACTGGGCCGTGCTGCTGCGCGACCTGGAGTTCTGGGACCGAAACCGGGACGCGGTCGCCACCCGCTGGCTCCAGACCTACTACCGCACCCTGCACGCCACCCCGAGCGACGTCACCGACCTCACCGAGGCCCGTACGGCCGACACCGACAAGAACGAGAAGTGAGAAGCCCTGATGGCCCGTTACATCGATCTGAGCATCCTGCAGTCCGTGCCGTTCGCCAACCTCAACCGGGATGACCTTGGATCGCCCAAGTCAGTCCGTTACGGGGCTGTGGACCGCATCCGCGTCTCCAGCCAGTCCTGGAAGCGCGAAACCCGCATGGAGGTCGAGGAGCAGCTCGGTGAGTACGCGAAGCGGACGCGCCTTGTCCCGGCGAAGGTGGCCGAGGCTCTCGCGGAGTCGGGCTGGCCGACGGATCTCGCCGATTTCGCGGGCGAACAGGTGGCCCGCTCGGCGAGCAAGGAGGGACTGAAAGCCGAGGACAAGCAGACCGCGGTCCTTCTGTACCTGGCCGAGAACGCCATCAGCGAGCTCGCCGCGCTGTGCCGAGAGCACCGCACGGAACTCGAAGCTGCGTTGGCCAAGGCTCAGAACACCAAGGGCAAGGCCAAGAAGCCGGACGCCGTGCTGCCGACCGAACGGGTCGCGGACCTGCTCAAGAGCCGGGCGGCGAGCATCGACTTGTTCGGCCGGATGCTGGCCGAGTTGCCCGGTGGCAAGGTCGACGGTGCCGTCCAGGTCGCGCACGCCTTCACCACCCACGACTCCGACCCCCAGCCGGACTTCTTCACCGCGGTGGATGACTGGCTTCCGGAGGAGAAGACCGGCAGCGGCCACATGCAGACGGCGGAGTTCAGCGCCGGCACTTTCTACCGCTTCGCCACCATCAACGTGGACGACCTGCTGAAGAACCTGAGCGGCGACCGCAAGCGCGCCGAGGAACTGCTGCGGCTGTTCGCTGAGGCGTTCGTGATGTCGCTGCCGCAGGCCAAGAAGAACAGCACCGCCCCGCACGTTATCCCCGACCTGGCGTACTTCGCCGTCCGCGACCGACGCCCGATCTCGCTTGCGCCCGCCTTCGAGCAGCCCGTGCGGGGTGTCGACGGCGGCTTGGCTGCCCCGTCCCGCAGGGCTCTTGCCGACTACGTCGCGGCCGTCGACCGGCTCACCGACGGTCGCGGACGTGTCGCCCATGGCCACGCCAGCATCGAGGACCGGCCCATCGAGCATCTCGGTGACCACCACCAGAGCTTCACCGCGCTGATCGAGGCAACTGTCGCCGCTGCCCTGGCCGAGGAAGAAGGAACCCAGTGAGTGGCCTGATCCTCCGCCTTGCCGGCCCGCTGCAGTCCTGGGGCGAGCGGTCGGCCTTCAGTAACCGCGACACCCTGTCCTTCCCTACCCGCTCCGGCCTGATCGGCCTGTTCGCCAGTGCCGAGGGCCGCGGCCGCGACCACAGCCTGGACGCCTACACGTCCTTCGGCTTCACCGTCCGCATCGACCGGCCTGGCCGGATCATTGAGGACTTTCACACCGTCGGCGGCGGCCGCCCAGCCGCCCGCACGGTCCCCACCAGCGAAGGAGGGCGCCGCAGCGCGGACGCCGCCACTCTGGTGTCGCGCCGGCACTACCTGGCCGACGCCGTCTTCGTGGTCGCCGTCACCGGCCCCGACGACGACATCGCCCGCATCGCCGACGCCCTCGACCGCCCCGTGTGGGCCCCTTTCCTCGGACGGCGATCCTGCGTGCCGGACGAGCCCCTGGTGCTGCGGGCCGGCGTCGCTGACCCGGTCACGGAACTGCTTACCAGCGTGCCGCTGAGCCTCAGCCACCGACCACCGAAAGATGCCGAGACCGTACCGGTAGCGATGGTTTGGGACACCCCCCCGCCAGGGCGGCCGCAGGAGACACAGCAGTACGAAACAACCGACGTACCGCTGAGATTCAACACACGGACCCGCTCCTACGGCAGCCGCCCGCTATGGCGCACCGAGGAACACCTCCCGGCCACCCTCTACGCCGGTACGCCCTCATACGAAAAGCTTTTCGCCTACGCCTACGGGGCGGCAGCCGCGGCGCAGGAAGGAGATGCGGCGTGACCACCGCCCACCTGACGCGCATTCGGCTCAACACTCGCGACCGGAACGTCCAGCGGGACCTGTCGTCATCGGTGCAGTTGCACAAGACGATCATGCGGCTGGCCCCGGACCACCTGGGCGACGAGGCTCGCAGAGACAGCGGGGTGCTCTTCCGTTTGGACGACACCGCAGACGGCCCCGTGGTGCTGGTGCAGTCCCAGATACTTCCGGACCTCGCCCGCCTTCCGGTCGGCTACGGCACTACCCAAGTCCGCGACCTGACCTCGATGTTCAAGGTCCTGGGAAGCGGTATGCAGGTGCGTTACCGGATTGCGGCCAACGCCTCCAAGCGGCTCCGCCCGAGCCCGCAGGAGCGGGCACAGGGCCGCAGCCGCGGAAAGGTCAAGGCCTTGAGCGGCACCGCCGCCTTGGAATGGTGGCAGCGCCGCGCCGAGCAGGCCGGCCTTCTGGTGCACACCGCAGTACCCACCCCGATGCGCACCCTGCGCGGCCGAGGCGAGGACGGCCTGTTGCACGGTCTGGTTCGCTTCGACGGTCTGGCCACCGTCACCGACCCCGTGGCTCTGACCGAGGCCGTGCTCAGTGGCATCGGCAAGGGCAAGGCCTATGGTGCGGGTCTTTTGAGCCTGGCCCCCGCGGATCGCGGATGAGCACTGGACCAGGACGGGGCGGCGCGTCAGCCAGGCTGGCGCGCCCCACCCTCACCATGCTCCCCAGCATCGCCGACTCGCTGTCCTTCCTGTACCTGGACCGCGTCCGCGTCGTCCAAGACGACACCGGCGTCTGCGCCCAGATCGAGACCAAACGGGGCACGGATGTCGTCTACATCCCCACCGCGTCGTTGGCGTGCCTGCTCCTCGGCCCCGGCACCTCCATCACCGCCCGGGCTTTGTCCACCCTGGCCCGGCATGGCACTAGCGTGGTCTGCACCGGAGACGGTGCAGTCCGCGCATACGCCGGCATCCTCCCCGATTCGCTGACCACGACATGGCTGGAGCACCAGGTCCGCGCTTGGGCGGACGATGCGCACCGCCTGGAGGTGGCCAAGCGGATGTACACGTACCGCTTTGGCGAAGACGTTCCCAACAGCACGACTCTCCAGCAGTTGCGCGGCCTGGAGGGGCAGCGCATGAAGGCGCTGTACAAGATCTTCGCGGACCAGCACCGTGTCGGCCGTTTCCGCCGCAAATACGACCCTCAACAGTGGCACGCCCAAGATCCTGTCAACCAAGCACTCTCAGCCGCAAACACCAGCCTGTACGGAGTTGTGCACGCCGCGGTGCTGGCCATGGGGTGCTCGCCCGCCCTGGGGTTCGTCCACACCGGCAAACAGCATTCATTCATCTACGACATTGCTGATCTGTACAAGGCGAAGACCACCATCCCGCTTGCCTTTTCCTTGCATGACAGCCTCAACCCCGAGCAGGAGGCTCGGCGCAAACTCCGTGACGAGATGCGCCTGATCAAGCTGCTCCCGCGCATCGTCGGCGATGTCCAAGCCCTACTGGACCCTGACGCAGAACTCCCTGATGGCGATGAGCGGCAGGACATCCCGCTCGTTGACCTCTGGGACCCGCAGACCGGCGCCGTGCCAGCAGGTGTGAACTACGCCCTCATGGAAGACCAGTGACGCCATGGCCTCTATGACTGTCCTCGCCACCACTGCTGTCCCCGACTCGCTGCGCGGCGCGCTCAGCCGATGGACCATTGAGGTCGTAGCCGGCATCTTCGTCGGCACTGTCTCCGCCCGGGTCCGCGACGAGCTATGGGACGCTGCTTCAGCCGTAGTTGGTGACGGAGCGGCCGTCCTCATCTACCCCGCCGCTAACGAGCAAGGCTTCGCCCTACGGACCGCGGGCCACCGTCGACGTGTCCCAGCCGACTTCGATGGCCTCACCCTCATCCGCATGCACGCCGCTCCTCGCCCGGAACTCCTTACAAAGAACTTGCAAAGCCCCAACTAACCCGCAGGTCAGGAAGTGTGCTCCCCGCCCACGCGGGGGTGATCCGTTGTTCGCCTTGAGGCGTGCGTGGGGGTCCTTGTGCTCCCCGCCCACGCGGGGGTGATCCGGCGTCTTTCACGGTCACGAGACTGACGCAGTTGTGCTCCCCGCCCACGCGGGGGTGATCCGCCCGAGGCGGTACTGACGCCCGAGCAGAGCGAGTGCTCCCCGCCCACGCGGGGGTGATCCGTCGTGAATCCGCTTGCGCCGACCCTTCGGAACGTGCTCCCCGCCCACGCGGGGGTGATCCGCCGAGTTCACCAGCCGAGTTCACCTCTCCTCAGTGCTCCCCGCCCACGCGGGGGTGATCCGGTCGTCGGACGCTCCGGCACCGCCATGGTCTTGTGCTCCCCGCCCACGCGGGGGTGATCCATGTCAGATTCAGTGAGGACCGAGGGGCATCCGGTGCTCCCCGCCCACGCGGGGGTGATCCGCTGCGCCATCGAGGTCGGTGCTTCGGCGGCTGGTGCTCCCCGCCCAC
>CBFHCJ010000188.1:0-10423 GCA_965654005.1 uncultured Streptomyces sp.
GCGGCACTGCTCATGCCGGCCTCCATGTCCCTGCTGCTGCACAGCGTCCCCGCCTCACGGCGTGCCGCGGCCATCGCGATCTGGGGCGCGTCGCAGGCGGTGGGCGGCGTCCTGGGAAACTCAGGTGGTGCGCTGATCCTGCAGTACCTGCCCTGGCGCGCTCTGTTCTGGGTCTACGTCCCGGTCGCCGCCGTGCTGGTGGCTTGCGCCGCGTACGTCGCGCCGCGGCCCGCCCGAGTTCCGACCGCACTCGACGCTCCGGGCTCGGCACTACTGGTCACGGGGTGCGTCGCCCTGCTGTTCGGCATCATCGAGGGCCCGTCGCGGGGCTGGTCATCGCCCGCCGTCCTGGCCGCCTTCGGGACGGCCGTAGTGGTGCTGACCGGCTTCGTCCTCGCCGAGCTACGCACCGAGCAGCCCATCCTGGACCCCCGCCTCTTCCGGCTGCCTCCGGTGCGTTCGGGAACCGTGGGCGTCGCCGCCGTCTTCTTCGGCATGTTCGCCCTCTTCTACGTCAACGCCCAGTTCCTCCAGTACGTCAAGGACTTCTCCCCTCTGCAGGCGGGATTCGGCGGGCTGCCCCACGCGGTCGGGATCGCCGTGGCGACCCGACTGGCCCTGCGCTGGACCGACCGTTGGGGCGCCCTGAGAGTCGTTTCCACCGGGCTGCTCCTCGTGAGCACCGGGCTGCTTGTGCTGTCCACGGCGACCGTCGCCACGCCCTACGTGCTGCTCGCCGCGTACCAGCTGATCACGGGGTTCGGCGCCGGCCTGGCCCTCCCGGCCCTCTCGCACGCCGTCATCTCCGGCCTCCCGCCCCACCAGGTGGGCAGGGGGTCAGGACTCAACAGCGCGGCCCGGGAACTCGGCAGCGCGCTCGGCGTCGCCGTGGTGGGTACGGCCATCGCCACCGGCTTCGCCTCCCGACTCCCGGCATCGATCACGGCGGCCGGAACGACGCCCGCCAAGGCGTTCGCGGCCGCCGCACGGACAGGGACCGAAGCCCGGACAGTCGTCGCCGAGGCGTTCGCCCACTCCGTCGCCGTCGGCTACCGCGTCACCGCAGGCGTTCTGCTGTCACTGACCATCGTGGTCGTCACGGGCATGTGCCGTACGCACGCCGGAAAGACCGCTCCTGATCAGTGAGCAAAAGTGAGTATTGGGCCCAAACCTGCCGAACTGGCGCATCCCGAACAATTATGGAGGCACTGGTCTCCCGCGTTCGCTCCGCGTCCGGCCGCACCCCTCGTGTGCGTGGTCCGGGGACGCGGGGGCGGGTTTCCTCACGCCCCGGGCTGCCCGCTCGGGCCTGGAGGGTCCGATGCCGCCTGCTCATCGCTCTGGTGAGCAGGCGGCGGTGCCGTCCGTCGCCGGATCGGGTGCCCCAGGGCGCGTCTGCCGATCGCCACCGCTGCCGCGTGGTGGCGCGTGGTCTTCCTCGTTGTGCTGGTAAGGGGCTTCCGAGTCGGACTACGAGTACGTGTGGGCCGACGGCGCGCACCCCAAGGCCCGCCTCGGCAAGGCCCGCTCCTGAGTGCTCGTCCTCATGGGCGTGTGCCGAGACGGCACCAAAGGGCTGATCGAGCTGGGCCTGCGCGAGTCGGCCGAGTCCTGGGCCGACCTGCTGCGCGACGGTCGGCGGCGCGGTATGCGCGATCCCGAGCGAGTCGTCGGCGACGGCGCCATGGGGCTGTGGAAGGCCATGGCGGGCCTGTCGCTGTACTCGATGAGCAAGACGGCCCTCGTCGGCATGGCCAACGGCCTGGCCCGAGAACTCGGCCCGCGCGATCAGGAGATGCAGAGGGCTTCGACAGGCCGGTCGAGGCGGCGGTTGTGGTGGCAGAGACCTTGGACGATGTTGGTCCAGCCGTCGAGACCGAGGGTGCCGAGGGCAAGGTTGCATAGGCCGGCCATGGCGCGGGCTTGCGGTGCCGGTGCGGACGCGAGAGGCGTCCTCTTCGAACGTCACGTCGCGGACATGGTGTTCCTTGTTCTCCGTCGCGCCGGTGCGGGCGAGCCGTCGCGGGGCGGATCGGCGGCCCACTCGGCAGTCGCGGTCAGGGAACGGGCACCGGCCAGGACACTCCGATGATCACCGGAAGCCGTGCCTGCGCTGCTTCCCTGGACTTCCAGGGCCCTTGGCGAACCATCCGCCACCAGGGCGAGTTTCCCCCAGCCCGACAGAACCGTCAGGCCACCCTCACCGCGCGAACGACGCCACCTTGCCTCCCCGGACGCCCTCGGGATGGCGCCGTGGAGACATGGCGCCGTGGAGACGGAGATCAAGAAGAACTCCGGCCTGATCCACCGTTCGGACCGCGGCAGTCGGTAGGTGTCGATCCGCTACACCGAGCGGCTGGCGGACGTCGGCGCCTCGGCGTCGGTCGGCTCGGTCGCGGACTCGTACGCCAACGCCATGGCCGAGGCGCTGAACGGCACCTTCAAAGCCGGATTGATCGACATTCAGGGCCCCCGGACGCGCTTCGACCAGGTCGAGCGTGCCATCTTCCAGTGGGTCACGTGGTACAACGAAGAGCGCCTCCACTCGACCACGTGCCACCCGCCGAGTACGAACGCGACTACTGGCGAAGCCAGGAAGCAACCCCGGTCCGCCTGAACACACAAGGGCGGACTCCGCTGAAGTCGGGGCAGCTCACCCACATCGCGCCACAAAGCCCAGTTCTCGACGAGCTGGCGCAACTCGCACTTGTCCGTCTCGATTGTCGGCAGTCCACATTACTTATGCGATACATAGGCAAGGTGAATAGCCACTGTGAACAGCCACACGCGTTCGACGAGCACCGTGACCGGCCTGCACCGCGTCGACCTCAACTTGCTCCCGCCACTCGCCGCTCTCCTTGAGCACCGCAGCGTCACTCGCGCCGCCCAGGCGGTCGGGCTCACCCAGCCGGCCATGAGCAACGCCCTGCAGCGGCTACGGCGCACGCTCGGCGACGAGCTCCTCGTCCGGGTCGGCCGCCAGTACGTGCTCACCGAGCGCGCCGGCGCGCTGGTCGGACCGGTCAACCTGATCCTGGAGACCGCGACCAACCAGGTACTCATGCCTCCGACGTTCGATCCCGCGACCTCGGACCGCACCTTCCGCATCGCCGCGTCCAGTGCTGCGGCCCTGGCCGTTTTCCCTGCCCTCAGCGCCGCGCTCGCCGTGTCCGCACCGGGTGTCCGCCTGCACCTGGAAGCGCCTGAGTCCTCGATGGACCTCACACGCAGCGACGCGGCCGCCGACGTGGCGCTGCTGCCGGACACCATGCCAACCACGTTGCCGAGGGAACGGCTCTACCACGAGGACTGGGTCGTGGTCGCCGACACGGACAACGACCGCATCGGCGCGACGCTCACCGTCGACGACCTCGCCCGGCTGCCACACGTGGTGTTCGAGTGGGAAGGAGGGCGGGTCGGCGCTCATCAGGTGCTGGTCCAGCTGATTCCCGATCTCGTTGTGCAGTGCGTCGTCTTCGATTTCCTGATGATCCCCTCGATCGTGAGCGGCACGCCCATGATCGCACTGTTGCATCGCCGACTGGCTCAGCAGCTGGCGGCGCGGCACGGGCTCCGGGTGATGGAGTCGCCGATCCCCCTGCCGACACTCGGGGTCGACATGGTGTGGAATCCGCGCACTGCCGGCGACCCCGGACGCATGTGGCTGCGAAAGCAGCTGATGCGGACAGTTCATTAGTGGCGTGATTGCCAATCATTCCAACCATTCATTGGACTCATTCGGATTGTGCGCTTAGCGTTCCGCGAGAGCACGTTCTTCGCGCCCTGGGCAGGCGCTCTCGTCGGCCATCGCCGACCGGTGTCGCACGCCTCACGATGTCGCCGGTAAATCGGCCGCTGGATCGGCTGATCCGGGCGAGGGTGAGAACCACGTCGCCCAGCCACCCCAGGCGCAGTGCCCTCAGGCAACTTGCCACCGCTGTCGGCTTCCGCCGACAGCGCGCCAACAACCGGACGAGGAGAACCGTCATGTTCCCGCTGAATGCCTGGTACGCCGCGGCATGGGACACCGAACTCGGTCGCACCCTATTGCCACGCACCATATGCGACCGACCGCTCGTGCTGTACCGAACCACTTCCGGGAACGCAGTGGCGATGGCCGATGCCTGCTGGCACCGCCTCGTGCCGTTGTCGATGGGCGAGTTGCACGGTGACGACATCGTCTGCGGCTACCACGGCCTCGCGTACGGCCCCAACGGCCGCTGCACCCGGATGCCTGCCCAGGAGACCCTCAACCCCTCCGCCCGGGTCGCCTCCTACCCGGTCGTGGAGAGGCACAGGTTCGTCTGGGTCTGGCTGGGCGACCCCGCGGCAGCCGACCCCGATCTCGTCCCGGACCTGCACTGGAACGACGATCCGCAGTGGGCTGGGGACGGCGAGAGCATCGTCCTCGACTGCGACTACAGGCTGGTCCTCGACAACCTCATGGACCTCACGCACGAGCAGTTCCTGCACGCCGACAGCCTCGCCAGCGAGGAGCTCTCCGAAGCTGAACCCCGGGTCGACCACGACGACCGCTCGGTCACCCTGACCCGGTGGATGCACGGGATCGAGGCGCCGCCCTTCCTGGGCATGCAGCTGCGCCGCAAGAACCCCGACTACGAGGGTCCCGTCGACCGGTGGCAAGTCATCCGCTTCACCGCTCCCTCGACGATCACCATCGACGTCGGGGTGGCACCGACCGGAACCGGAGCTCCGGAGGGCGACCGGAGCGCCGGCATCAACGGCTATGTGCTCAACACGGTCACACCTGCCGCGGCCGGCACCTGCCACTACTTCTGGGCTTTCACCCGCAACTACCACCTCCACGACCAGAGCCTGACCGCCCTGCTCCGCAGCAGCGTCTCAAGGGTGTTCGGCCAGGACACCGAGATGCTCAACGCGCAGCAGAAGGCGATCGAGGCCAACCCGGGACACGAGTTCTACAACCTCAACATCGACGTCGGCGGGATGTGGGTGCGCCGGATCATCGACGCGCAGGTCGCACGGGAGCAGGGACGAGACCGCACACCCCCGAGCCGCCTGGCGGCCGTAGCGGAAACCACAAGGGAGACGGCATGACCAGCATCGCCGACACCGCGGTCGTGGTGACACGCACCGAAGTCGTACCGGACATCGTCGAACTGGTGCTGCGCCCGTCCAGACCGGTCCGGTCGATCCCTCCGGGCAGTCACATCGACATCACCGTCCCCCTGCCGAGCGGGCCCGAGCGGCGCTCCTACTCGCTGGTCGATCGCGGCCACGACGACGGCCTGCTTCGCATCGCCGTACGCCTCCAGCAGGACGGGCGCGGAGGATCGCGGTGGATGCACGACCTGTGCCCCGGCTCGGAGATCACCTTCGCGGGCCCGATCGACGAGTTCCCTCTCAGCCCGGGACGCCTGCCGAGCGTGCTCCTCGCCGGCGGCATCGGAGTCACACCCATCGTCGGGCTCGCCCACGCCCTCCGTGCGCAAGACGCCGACTACCGGATCATCTACGCCGGCCGATCCCGCGACCACATGGCCTTCGTCGACGACCTCGAGCGGGAACACCCCGGGAGGGTCAGGGTCTTCGAAGACAGCCACGGGACCTTCGTCGAGCCCGACAAGGTCGTCGCGTCGGTCCCCGACGGGGGCGTGCTGTACGTCTGCGGCCCGATGGGGCTGCTCACCGCTGTTCGTGCAGCCTGGGAGCGCGCCGGCAGGCCACCCGGCGGCCTCCGCTTCGAAACGTTCGGCACGAGCGGCACCGTCCCGGCAGCACCGTTCCGCGTGGAGGTTCCCGCACGCGGACTGAGCTTCGATGTACCCGTCGGCACGAGTCTCCTGGACGCTCTCGAGAGCGCCGGGGTGGAGATGATGTACGACTGCCGCCGAGGCGAGTGCGGCCTGTGCAGAGTGGCGATACTCGACGTGGTCGGCAAGGTCGATCACCGGGACGTGTTCCTCTCGGAACGTCAGCACGCGGAAGGCCAGGCAATGTGCGCGTGCGTCTCCCGCGTCGCGGGCACCTCGATCACCATCGACTGCTGAACGCGCCGAACAGCGCTGCAGCGCTGGGTCACGGCACCACTGGTCGGGTGTCCCCTAGCAACGGGCTCCTGTCACACCCCGGCACGGGAAGCTGCTACGCGGGAACGCCTGCTCACCCGCCCTCCCCGGAGGTCTGGGTCCGTGTGACTGGCGTGGTGGATGCGAGGGGTCGTGAGGCTGCCGTCGTAGATCTCGCACGTCAGTGAGCGGCTGCACAGCAGGCGGAGGTGGATCGGGCTCGTGGCGTGCCGGACGACGTTGCCGACCAGCTCGCTCACCAGCAGTTCGGTGGTGAGCGTGAGATCGCCGAGCCCCATGGGTCGAGCTGTTCGCGGATGTATTCCCCGGGCCTGTCCGGCTGCCCGGGGATCGCTCGGGAGGTCGAGGGAGGCGACATCACGGGCAGCGGTGCACCTGGCACGGACGATGAGCAGGCCGACGTCATCGGTCGTCTGGCCGTGGTCGGGCAGCAGCGCCGACACGACCATGTCGCACAACTCCTCCAGGCATCGGGCGGCGTCGTCCTCGTAGGCGGGCTCGAAGCAGACGGTGCCGGACCCGGCCCGGGAGAGGATCCGCGGCCCTTGGGCCAGTCCCTGGTCAGCGTCCCGAGTGGCGGATTCGACGAGTCCGTCCGCTGCCGCAGACCACTCCACTCACCTGTCATGACAACCGAAGGGAAATGTTCATGCCCCAGCACGCACGTGGTGTCGTCGCCCACTCGAAGGGCGAGCCGGTACGCCTCGAAACGATCCTCGTTCCCGACCCAGGTCCAGGTGAGGCGGTGGTGAAGGTACAGGCGTGCGGAGTGTGCCACACCGACCTGCACTACCGCGAAGGCGGCATCAACGACGACTTCCCCTTCCTTCTCGGCCACGAAGCGGCCGGCATCGTCGAACAGATCGGCCCGGGGGTGACGGACGTAGAAGTCGGCGACTTCGTCATCCTCAACTGGCGTGCCGTGTGCGGCAGGTGCCGCGCCTGCCGGCGCGGACGCCCGCAGTACTGTTTCGACACGCACAATGCCCGGCAGAAGATGACGCTCCTGGACGGTACCGAGCTCTCGCCCGCTCTCGGGATCGGCGCCTTCGCCGAGAAGACCTTGGTCGCTGCCGGGCAGTGCACCAAGGTCGACCCGGCCGCCTCGCCGGCCGCGGCCGGTCTGCTGGGTTGCGGGGTGATGGCCGGTATCGGCGCGGCGATCAACACCGGCAAAGTCGGCCGGGGTGACACGGTGGCGGTCTTCGGCTGCGGCGGCGTGGGCGATGCTGCTGTGGTCGGCTCGTGCCTCGCCGGCGCGGCGAGGATCATCGCCATCGACATCGACGACCGCAAGCTCCAGACCGCGCGAAGTCTGGGTGCCACGCACACCGTCAACTCGCGCGAGGCCGACCCGGTCGAGGCGATCCGCGAGCTGACCGGTGGCTTCGGCGCCGACGTCGTCATCGAAGCTGTCGGCCGCCCGGAGACGTACCAGCAGGCGTTCTACGCCCGTGACCTCGCCGGCACTGTCGTCCTGGTGGGCGTACCGACTCCGGAGATGAAGATCGAGCTACCGCTCCTCGACGTCTTCGGGCGCGGCGGAGCCCTGAAATCCTCCTGGTACGGCGACTGCCTGCCGTCCCGGGACTTCCCCATGCTCATCGACCTCTACCGCCAGGGCCGCCTGGACCTGGACGCCTTCGTCACCGAGACCATCACCCTCGACGAGGTCGAGGACGCCTTCGCCCGCATGCACAAGGGCGACGTACTGCGTTCGGTGGTGATGCTGTGATGTCCCGCACAAGTATCGACCTCGTGGTCACCTCCGGCACGTTCAGCCTGGACGGAGGCACCTGGGCGGTCGACAACAACGTCTGGATCGTCGGCGACGCCCGAGAGGCCGTGGTCATCGACGCCGCCCACGACGCCGACGCCATCGCAGCAGCTGTGGGCGACCGGCGGCTGACAGCCATAGTCTGCACCCACGCCCACAACGACCACATCAATGCGGCGCCCGCTTTGGCCGAGGCGACCGGAGCGCCCGTCCTCGTCCACCTCGACGACCGGCTGCTCTGGAAGCACACCCACCCGGACCGCGCCCCGGATGGTTACCTGTCCGACAACCGGCGCATCCAGGTCGCCGGCACCGAACTGCGAGTGCTGCACACCCCCGGACACACGCCTGGAGCCATCTGCCTGTACGCGCCCCGACTGGGCACCGTCTTCACCGGCGATACCCTCTTCGCTGGTGGACCTGGGGCGACCGGACGGTCGTACTCGGACTTCCCCACCATCATCCGCTCAATCCGGGACCGACTCCTCGTGCTGCCCCCCGCCACGGAAGTCCGTACCGGACACGGTGAGAACACCACCATCGGCACCGAAGCGCCCCATCTGTCGGACTGGATCGCCCGCGGCCATTGACCTGCGGCGAATGCTCAGGGAAGTCGACGGACGCTTCAGACTCCCGCCTGCGGCTTTCCGCTCAACCTACGGCCTCGGCGCGGCGATCTGGAGATGGACAAGTGCCAGGCCCGGCTCTCCGGGGTCGTGTACCAGGCACGGTCGAAGCGCAGGACACATGGGGCCGCCAACTTTTCGAGGACCGATAGAGTCAATTCTGTTGTGGTTCAGGCAGAAAGAGGCCCAGCGCCAAGGCCATTGGCGGGACTGTGCACAGCAGGACGATGACGCCCTGGGGCCCGTAGTGGCTCGCGGCGAGACCCAAAACCGGTGCCATGAGGCCGCCGATACTGACGGCCAGACCGAGGGTGACGCCCGCGGCGGTTCCGGGGCGGGTGGGCAGATAGTCCTGACCGAGCTTGATGAGCACCGCAAACGGAATGTTGAGCGCGATGCCGGTCAGTGCGGCGAACAGGAGCGGGACAATACTCCCAGGAGCCAGGCGCAGGCCGATGAGCATGGGCAGTGCCAGCGCGCCACCGAGTTGGACGGCACGCACCAGACCGATCCGATCGGCGATGCGCCCTCCCAGGAGCGTCCCGGCCACCCCTCCCGCCATAAAGGACGTCAGCGCCGTGCCAGCGAGGGCACGAGAGGCGTGCAGGTGCTGGATCCAGTAAAGCTCGATGAAGGTGTTGACACCGAAGAAGGCTACCGACCGCACGATTTCCACACACGTCAGCACGGCGAAGGGCCCCCACCGGTCGTGGCCGGCCCGCGCCGCGGACCGGGCCGCCAACGCGCTTTGCCGACGACGATTGCGCAACAGAACGAAGGCGATCAGCACCGCTGGAGGGATGAACAGCGCGGTCGCGCCCACTCCCCAGGCAATGAGAGCCGGGGTGGCCAGCACCGGTGCCAGGAAGAACCCAACGCTGCCTCCCGCCGCGAAGACGCTCATAGCGGCGGCGCTGTCGCCGGCCGCCTTGCGAGCTTCCTTTCCTGCCGCGGGGTGGAACATGGACACACCGAGGCCAGAGAGCAGGATCAGGCACCAGACCGCGGCGTAGGAGTGGAACAGACCCGACAGGCCGAGGCCGACACCGGCGGTCGCGACGCCGGCCGCGGCCAGCCAGCCCAGTCGAAGACGGTCCACTGCCATGCCGATAAAGGGTTGCGGCACTGAGCTGCCCAGGGTCGCGGCCAGGGTGAGGCCGGAGGCGGCGACGTAGCCGTAGTGCCGGTCCAGCACGAAGTACGGCACACTGGCGGGGACCAGCCCTTGATAGAGATCGTCCACGGCGTGCGCGATGCCCCACAGGCGCATCCGCCGCCATGCCGATGTGTTGGGTGTCCTCGCGGTCCTGTCGGAGCCGAGGATCTCGGGAGAACTGCTGTGGCTCATGTGCTCAGCATTTCGAGTGACCGCACCAGCGGACTACCGATACTCTGCCGATCCATGTCGCCAACCCGCCAACCTCTCGACGGGGCAGTTCACCTGGAACTGACCAACAGGGAACGTATCGACTGGCACGACCACGCCGAGCACCAGCTGATCCATCCCAGCCAAGGGGTGCTGCAGGTGTCCACCAGCAGGGGCGCCTGGGTGGTCCCGCCCCACCGAGCCGTATGGATCCCCGCCGGGGTCGCCCACGCCCACCGAGCACACGGGCCCACACAGTTGCGGTCCCTCGCCTTCCATCAGTCGATCAATCCGCTGCGCATCGACCGACCCATCGTCCTGGCGGTCACGCCGCTGCTGCGCGAAGTGATCATCAGCCTCACCGAGGATGCGGAGGCCACAGCCCAGCAACGGCGCAACCTTGAATACGTCGCGCTCGACCAACTCCGCCGGGTCGACGCGCTTCCGCTGCACCTGCCGTCTCCGGCCGACGCCCGACTGCGGGACATCGCCGACATCCTCCACGCCGATCCCTCAGATCAGCGGACGCTAGACGAGTCTGTCCGAATACGTTCAGTGATCAAAGGCGGTCAGTGAGCGGCTG
>CBFHCJ010000189.1:0-10396 GCA_965654005.1 uncultured Streptomyces sp.
GGGACCGCGGAGGCGGACGACCACAACGGCACAGGGGAGCAGGACGTCTGGTATCCGCAGCTGGAGGCGAGCGCCCCGCCGATCGCCTCGCGACGGCGCCTGCCACACGCTCTCGCCGCGGCCATCGACGCCTGCCTGCGCGACGACCCGTCGGCCCGGCCCACGGTACCCCAGCTCGCCGCGGCCCTCGGCGCGACGCTCCCTGGGCGGGACCTGCGCGCCGCCCGTACCTGAAATCCGGTACGACGCCGGGGTGGCTGCTCGGGAACGCGTCTACGCCTGGTGGGCCGCCTGGAAGTGGGCCGTAGCGAGCACGGTGCCGTCGGACGACGTCAGCCGGGCGCCGACGAGTGTCGAGGGGTCGACGGAGGCCGGGTTGCCCCAGTAGCCGTAGCCCTTGTGCAGGGTGAAGCTGCCGACGCGGACCGTGCTTCCGTCCCTGCGCATCAGCTGGCAGGACACTTTGCCGGTGTACGGCGAGCCGGCGTCGGCGAGGTCGACGGACATGTAGACCCAGCCCGGAGACCCGGGATGGGCGTAGATCTCACCGGTCGGCCTCCCGAGGACCCGAGCCGAGGTCAGGCCTCCCCACATCATGCCCGTCACGGCCGCGGCGGAGTGCGAAGGCCCGGCCGTCACCTCCTCCATCGCCGTGCCGACCGCCCAGCCGCCGAATCCGCAGGCGAGTGCGAACACGGCCAGGGCGGAGGCGAGCCGAAGCCGTATCCGGCCGCCGAGCCCCTTGTGCAGGAAGCCGTACCCGCGCGCGTGCGGACGCCGCTCATGCGCCGCCGCCCCCTGCGTCAGCGACTGCGCCACCCGGGTCTCGAACCCGACCGGCGGCTCACTGCCCGGCAGCAGCCCGATGAGCCGGTCGCCCACGAGGGTCAGATGCTCGACGTACTCCCGGCAGTCCGCGCACCGGTCCAGATGGGCCACCGCCCCGGCCCGCTCACGGCCGGGCAGTACGCCGAGAGCCAGCTCCGCGCCGATCTCCCGCAGCTTGTAGCAGGTCAGATCACTGGTCATGGTCGCCTCGCTTCGGAGACGCGAGAGTCGTCCGCAACTTTGCCATCGCCGTCCTGATACGCGTCTTGGCGGTGCCCAGCGGGATCTTCTCCCAGTCGGCGATCTGCTGGGCCGTCATTCCGTAGATGCCCGCCATCACCAGCGCACGGCCCTGTTCGCGCGGCAGCTCTGCCACGGCGGACCGCAGCCGGGACGAGGCCTCGTCGGCGAGCGCGTGCTGCTCGGGTGTCTCGCTGACGGCGCCCAGGACAACTTCGAGATCCTCTGGCGCCACCGGCTCCGGCCGCCGCGAACGGACGGCGTCGATGGCGAGGTTGCGGGCGATGGTCGTCAGCCAGGTCGTCACCGAACCACGGCGCGAGTCGTAGATCTGCGCATGACGCCACGCACGCTCGAACGTCTGCTGGGCGATGTCCTCGGCGAGCTGCGGATCCCCGGTGACGGCGATGGCGACACCGAAGACCGTGTGCTGGAACCTCCGTACGAAGGTGACAGCCAGCTCCGGGTCACCGGTGGCCAGCCCGGACAGCAGAGCCTCGTCCGGGAGGCGGCCCACGGGGAACCGGAACCTCTGCATATCCGTATATACGGTCCGCCCCGGCCAGGGGATTCCCGGTTGCGGAAGATCATATTTCGATTCTGTGTGTCGCCCGTTCAGCCCTCAGGCGGCGTGCGCGGGCGACGTCCCGCGCACGCCGTACCAGGCACCGAAGGCGGCGAGGAAGAGCACCTCGGCGATCATGCAGATGACCCCATAAGGGGCGTCCCAGCCCTCTTCTTTGTAGTCCGGCAGCCCGACGGTGCGGGAGAGGGCGAAGCCGACGATCATCCCACCGCTGACCAGCGCACCGGTCAGCCAGGCCGGCAGGGCATTCCGCCATGCGAGCGCCCCGGCGCTTGCGAGCAGAACGACGGCGCCGACCACGAAGAGAACTCCTATGTACGGCACCTCGCGGATGTGCTCGGGGGCGAGCAGCAGATGGGCAACAGCACTGAGCAGGGCGCACGCGGCGGCGCCTCCCCGGAGCGAGCCCTGGGTGAAACGGGGGGACATCGGGACTCCTGACCATGACAGGACCTGAGGACTCCCGGGATGTGGCGCCGTCCCGTCCGGCCAGACCTACGAGGTATACGGGCGGGCCAGGCGAATGGTTCTTGATCGGCCACGGGCGACGGTGCAACCGTCGCCCGTGGCACTCGGAGGCGATCATCTCCAGGGTGGACTGCCGGCGGCACAGCTCCGCGCGCAGGGCGGCGTGGACCTCGGGGCCCGGCTCCGCCAGCCGCGTTTCAGCGCGTCTACGGTGTTCGCGTCCCTCTGGGCGGCCTCGACGACGTTGGCGAGCAGCATCGCTCGGGGCATGGGTCCTACGCCCCCGGCGATCGGCACTGCGTACCGGCGGAGCAGTTCGACGATGCCGCGCGGGGTGCAGGGCAGGGGGCCTCGACGCCCAGGGCGAGTCGGCCGTGGCTGACGGGGCTCAGCCCGTCGGCGTCCTTGGCGGGGTCCATGCGTTGCAGCATCGGCGCTGGCGTCCAGGTGACGCGGAAGCGGGAGCTGGACGGTATGGCGGGTGCAGGCCGGGTCGGCATCGAGTTCGTCGATGACGTCCTCGACCTGCTGCTGGGTGGCGTCGGCGGGCAGTTCACGGCGGATGGAGGCGATGCCGATCCTGCGCGCAGTCCCGGTGCTTTCCGGCGACGTAGGCGCGGCTGCCGGGGTCGGCACCGACCAGGACGGCGCCGAGGCCCGGTGGGCCACCGGTCGTGGCGGTCAACTTGGCGACTCGTTCGGCGAGTTCGCGGCGGATCTCCGCGGCGGTCGCCTTGCCGTCGAGCGGCTGTGCGGTCACCGTCGGTGCTCCTTCCCTCGGAGCTCACGCGGCGCACTAGCCACGGAGCCGCGACATGGTCGGGTCGAACAGGGGCTCCTCGGCGACGACCGCCTCGATGCGCTGGTCGAAGTAGCCGATGTGCACGGTGGTGCCGGTGACGGCGAGCTCCGCGGGGAGCCACGCGTAGGCGATGCCCTTGCCGATCGTGTATCCGTAGGCGGCGCTGGTGACGTAGCCGACGGCGCGGTCGCCGTCGTACACCGGCTCCTTGCCCATGACGACGGTCTGCGGGCCGTCGATGGTGAGGCAGGCGAGCCTGCGTCGTACGTGGGCCTTGCGGCGCTCGAGTGCTGCCTTGCCGACGAAGTCGTCCTTGTCGAGCTTGACGGCGAAGGCGAGGCCGGCCTCGTAGGGGTCGTGCTCATAGGTCATGTCGGTGCCGAAGGAGCGGTAACCCTTCTCCAGGCGGAGGCTGTTGAAGGCGCCGCGGCCCGCGACGACGCCGCCCAGCGGCTCGGCCGCCTGCCAGAGGGTGTCCCACAGTTTCTGGCCCAGGTCGGCGGTGGTGTACAGCTCCCAGCCGAGTTCACCGACGTACGACAGCCGCATCGCGGTGATGGGGACGGAGCCGATGTGGGCGCGCTTGGCCCGGAAGTACTTCAGGCCGTCGCCTGAGAAGTCCGCGTCGGCGAGGGGCTGCAGCACGTGGCGGGCGAGCGGTCCCCACAGGCCGATGCAGCAGGTGCCGGGAGTGATGTCGCGTACGGCGACCGACCCGTCGGCGGGAAGGTGGCGGGTCAACCAGTCGAGGTCCGGATTGCCGTTGGCACCGACCTGGAAGAGGTCGCGGGCCAGCCGGGCGACGGTGATGTCGCTGCGGATGCCGCCGTCGTGGTCCAGGAGCAGGGCGTACGTCACCGAGCCGACCGACTTGTCGACCTTGCCGGTGGACAGCCGCTCCAGGAAGGCCGCGGCGCCGGGTCCGCTGACTTCGAGGCGCTTGAGGGCCGTCATGTCGTACATGGCGACGGTCTCGCGGGTGACCTGGGCCTCGGCGCCGACGATCGGCGACCAGTACCGAGCAGCCCAGTCGCCCGGGGTCGGGATGTTGCGGCCCTCGACGAGGGAGGCGTTGGCCTCGTACCACTGGGGGCGCTCCCAGCCGTTCACCTCCAGGAAGAACGCGCCGAGTTCCTGCTGGCGGGCGTGGAAGGGGCTGGTACGCATCGGGCGCGGCCTACCCGAGGGCTGGAGGGGGTGCAGGATGTCGTAGACCTCGACGAAGTTCTGGCAGTCGCGGGCCAGCACGTACTCGGGGGAGAGCTGGTGCGGCTCGAAGCGATTGACGTCGCACTCGTGCAGGTCGAAGGAGGAGCAGTGGCCGTCGACCAGCCATTCGGCGACGGCCCGGCCGACGCCGGCGGAGTGGGTGACCCAGACCGCTTCCGCGACCCAGAAGCCCTTGACGTCCGCTGATTCGCCGAGGAGCGGGTAGCCGTCGGTGGTGAAGGAGAACAGGCCGTTGATGCCCTCCTCGACCTTGGCCTCCTTCGTCGCGGGGAGCAGCGACTGGGTCTCGGTCCAGGCTTCCTCGAAGTCCTCCTCGGTGAACTTCAGTACCGAGGGCATCTCGTCGGCCTCGTCGACGGAGAGGATGTCGTCGGCCGAGATGGGCATCGGGCGGTGGCCGTAGTAGCCGATGCCGAGTCCGTCGAAGCGGTCGCGGTAGTAGAGGTCGGCGTCCTGGTGACGCAGGATCGGGCGCACCGCCTCCTCGGCCTGTCCCGCGAGGGCCGGTATCGGGCCGGTCCAGGCCAGTTGGTGGGCGAGTGGGGTGAGAGGGAGGTTCATCCCGACCATGCGGGCAATCCTCGGACCCCAGATGCCGGCACAGCACACGACGATGTCGGCGGGGAGCCCGCCCTGGTCGGTGAGGACGCCGGTGACACGGCCCTCGCTCTGCTGTACGTCGAGGACTTCGTGACGGGCGAGGAAGCGTACGCCGCGCTCGGTGGCCCGGCGGATCTGTGCCTCGACCGCGAGGACGGCCTTGGCGAGGCCGTCGGTGGGTACGAGGAGGCCGCCGAGGACCTTCTCCCGGTTCACCAGCGGGTGCTGCTCGACACACTCGTCGGCCGTCAGGAGGCGTGCCTCGATGCCCCAGGCGGTGATCCAGCCGTGGCGGCGGTGCAGTTCGGTGAGACGCTCGGCGGTGGTCGCCACTTCGAGCCCGCCGACCTGCAGGAAGCAGGGCTTTCCGTCGACATCGAGGGAGCAGAACTTCTCGACGGTGTAACGGGCCAGCTCGGTCATCGTCTTGGAGGGGTTCGTCTGGAAGACCAGGCCCGGTGCGTGCGAGGTGGATCCCCCGGTGGACGGGAGGGGGCCCTGATCGACCACGGTCACTTCGGTCCAGCCTCGCGCGGAGATCTCGTCGGCGAGTGCCGCTCCCACGACGCCCGCTCCGATGATGACCACTCGGGGTCCCGCCATCGCCCAACCTCCGAACTTGGAACAGTCGAGTTGCTGTCTACGCAACATGATTCAAGTTACGCAACTCAATGTGCCTGTCGCGAAGAGGGGTGTCAAGGGGGTGCGTGACGTAGGTGAACAGCACGAATCGTCAAGGGCCCGGCAGACTGCGCTGGCAGTCTGCCGGGCCCGTCGGGGGTCTTTCGGAGCCGTCGCGTGACGACGGAGCCCGCACCCCGAGGGGCGCGGGGAGGTGTCGAATATGCGGCTGTGCCGCGTGGGCGCGACCAGCCGACGACGGCCCCGCGGTTCACCACGGTCCCGCCGGCCGGGTGCTCGTGCGGCTACTTCAGCCAGGCGTCGACCTTGGCGCGGTTGGCGTCGACCCACTTCTTCGCCGCCGCGTCGTCCGACAACTTGTCCTGGGCGATGTACTTGGCCACGGTGTTCTGGTCTTCGTTCGTCCAGTTGAAGTTCTTCACCAGGTTGTAGGCGGGGCCGCCGGACTTGGCGAACTTCGCGCTGACGATCTTGTCCAGGTTGTACACCGGGTAGTCGCAGGCGACCTTCGCGGCGACTGCGTCGCATCCCGTCGTGTACTTCGGCAGGTTGACCTTGACCAGCGGCACCTCGGACAGGAACCACTGCGGCTCGTAGAAGTAGCCGATCACCCACTGCTTGTTCTTCTCGGCGGTCCGGAAGGCCTGGATGAGCGCGGTCTCGCTGCCCGCGTACACCACCTTGTAGTCCAGGTTCAGGTTCTTCACCAGCGCCGCGTCATTGGTGACGTACGACGGGTCGCCGTCCAGCAGTTGGCCCTTGCCGCCCGACTCGGAGGTCTTGAAGCTGGAGGCGTACTTGTTGAGGTTCTTCCAGTCGGTGATGTCCGGGTGGGCCTTGGCCAGCCACGGCGGCACGAACCAGCCGATGATGCCCTCGTTGCCGGTCTGCCCCGCTTCGACGGCGGTCTTCTGCGTGGTGATGTACTTCTTCTTCAGATCGTCGTGGCCCCAGTTCTCCAGGACCGCGTCGACCTCACCGGTTCCGAAGCCCTGCCAGGCGATCTCTTCCTTCAGGTCCTTCTTGTTGACCGTGCAGCCGAGGTCGTGCTGCGCCACGTACGCGACGACCGCCGCGTCCGCCTCGTAGCCCACCCACGGGTTGACGGCCAGGTTGAACGTGCCGCACTTGCCGCCCGAGCTCGTCGAACCGCCCCCGGAAGAGCTGTCACCGACCTTCGCCCCTCCGCAGGCCGTGAGGGTGAGGCCGAGGACCGCCAGGCCGGCCGCGCCGGCTCGCCAGTGTCTTTCCATGGTGTCCTGCTCCTTATGCGCCGGTGCGTCGCGCCGCAGCCTGAGTGATCCGGTCGAACATGACTCCGAGCAGTACGATGGCGAGTCCCGCCGCCAGCCCCTTGCCGTACAGCTCTCCCTGCGAGAAACCGGCCACGACGTCGTAGCCGAGGGCGCCGGCACCTACCAGGCCGCCGACGACAACCATCGACAGCACATAGATCAGGCCCTGGTTGGTCGCGAGAGTCAGGGCGCCGCGTGCCATCGGCAGTTGAACCTTGGTGATGATCTGCCAGGTGTTGCACCCGGCGGAGGTGGCTGCCTCGACGGTGGTCTCCGGGACCTTCCGCACCCCATCCGCGATGATCTTGATCGAGACGGGCGCCGCGTAGACGACGGCCGCGACGATCGCGGTGAAGCGCGTGGCACCGAAGAGCGCGAGGAACGGCACCAGATAGACGAACGGCGGCATGACCTGCGCCGCGTCCAGAGTGGGCCGCACGATTCGGTCCACCAGCTCGTTGCGTCCCATCCACACGCCGAAGGCGATGCCGAGCAGCATCACCAGCACCGTCGCCACGACGGTCGAGGCCAGCGTCGTCAGGCTGTCCGACCACAGTCCCGTGCCGACCAGCAGACCCACGCACACGGCCGCGGTCGCGCCGGCGCGCCAGCCGCCGAGCACCACGCCGAGCCCGATCAGGGCCGCGCCGACCAGCCACCACGGGGAGTCGGTGAGCACCGTTTGGAACGGGTTGAGCAGACCGTTGGTGATGGCGTCCCGGAAGCCGTTGGTGATGCCCGTCAGATGGTCCTGCATCCAGGTCGTCGCGGTGTCCGCGGCACTCGCGATGTGGCTGCCGGTGCCGCCTTCGCCGGGGAACTCGGCCGCCCAGACGTAGGTGTGGGACAGATAGACCAGGACGGCTGCCACGACTGCGCCCGCCGCCAGCATCGGTCGGCGCCACCTGAGGAAGCGGTCGCCGGAGCGGCGGGCCGCCTCGTCGCGTCCGGCCGCCGCCGTGGTGACCCGGTCCAGCACGATGGCCATGACGACGATGGCGAGGCCGGCGTTGAAGGCCGTGCCGACGTCGAGCGACTGCAGGGCCTGCACGACGGTCTTGCCGAGGCCGGGCGCGTCGATCAGCGCGGCGATGGTCACCATGGCGAGGGCGGCCATGATGGTCTGGTTGACGCCCATGACCACCGTGCGCTTGGACATCGGCAGCAGCACCTTCAGCAGTTGCTGCGACCGCGTCGTGCCGAGCGAGTCCGCCGCCTCTACGGTGGACTTTGGCACGGAGCGTATGGCGTGCGCGGTGATACGGATGGCGGGTGGTGCCGCGTAGATCACCGTGGTGATCGTCGCGGAGGCCCCTCCGATGAGAAAGACCAGGGTAAGCGGGGCGAGGTAGACGAAGGTCGGCATCGTCTGCATGAAGTCCAGGAAGGGTGTCATGATCCGGTTGAACCGGTCGGAAAGACCGGCCCACACGCCGAGCGGGATGCCGATGAGCAGCGCCACGATGACCGCCGACAGGGTCAGCGCCAGGGTGTCCATGCTTTCCTGCCACAGACCCTGCAGCCCGAAGAGGGTGAAGCCGGCCATGGCCAGCAGGGCGACCCGCCAGTTGCCGACCGCCCACGAGACGTAGCCGGTGAGTCCGACGACCCCGAGCCAGCCGATCTGCGGAACCGGGCGGCCGTCGCTGGGCTGGGATATCAGGGACTGGACGAAGGTCACCAGGTTGTCGATGACCAGGCGGATCTCATTGAAGAAGTAGAGGAAGAGCGGGTTGGAGTTGCGGTGGGCGCCGATGGAGTCGTGGTCGTCGTTCAACCAGCGGTGCAGACCGGGGTGGTCGGCCGCGGCGAGGGTCAGCGTCTGCCTGCCGCGCAGCACTGCGAAGAGCAGCAGCCAGGTGATCAGGATCGCCGCCACCACCATGGGACGGCTGACCTTCTTGCGCAGGGGCGCGACCGGAGCAGTCGCGTCGGCGGCGACGGCCATCAGGCGCCGCCCTCCTGCCCGGCGACGACGGCGAGGATCTCCTCGTCGCCGACGATGCCGAGCAGCTTGCCGTTTTCGACGACCTTGACCGGCTTCTCGGCGGCCAATACGGCCCGGGTGGCCTCGCGCACCACGACGTCGGGGCCCAGCTCGGGGCCGTCGAGGGCGTCGTAGG
Organism: uncultured Streptomyces sp.; assembly: GCA_965654005.1. Classification (GTDB taxonomy): domain Bacteria; phylum Actinomycetota; class Actinomycetes; order Streptomycetales; family Streptomycetaceae; genus Streptomyces. Next base: position 8,815 of record CBFHCJ010000189.1, read on the forward strand.
GCTCCGCGGGGCGCATGATCCAGCGCAGGGTCAGCACGTCGCCGCGCGGCACGTCCTTGACGAAGTCCCGTACGTAGTCGTCGGCGGGGGCGCCCACGAGTTCGTCGCCGGTGCCGCACTGGACCATCTTGCCGTCGCGCATGATGAGGATGCGGTCGCCGAGCTTGAGTGCCTCGGAGAGGTCGTGGGTGATGAACACCATCGTCTTGCCGACCTCGTGGTGCAGTCGGATGACCTCGTTCTGCATGTCCCGGCGGATCAGCGGGTCGAGCGCGGAGAACGGCTCGTCGAAGAACAGGACGTCCGGGTCACCGGCGAGGGCGCGGGCGAGGCCGACGCGCTGCTGCATACCGCCGGAGAGCTGGTCGGGGTAGGAGTTCTCGTAGCCGGCCAGGCCGACCAGCTCGACGACCTCCAGAGCCCGCTTGGTGCGCTCCGCCTTGCCCATACCGCGGATCTCCAGGCCGAACGCCACGTTGTCGACGACCCTGCGGTGGGGAAGCAGGCCGAAGTGCTGGAAGACCATGGAGAACTTCTTGCGCCGCAGGTCGCGCAGGCGCCCGGCGTCCGCGCAGCGGATGTCCTCCCCCTCGAAGACGATCTCACCGGCGGTGGGTTCGATCAGCCGGGTGAGACATCGCACCAGGGTGGACTTGCCGGAGCCGGACAGACCCATGACGACGAAGACCTCGCCGGGCGACACGTCGAAGTCGACGTCGCGTACGGCGGCGGTGCATCCGGTGCGGTCCATGAGCTCGCGGCGGGTCAGCCTGCACAGTTCCTCGGAGTCCGGCACCTGGTCGGCCTTCGGCCCGAATACCTTCCACAGCCGGCGCACGGAGATGACCGGAGTACGGTCCTGGGGGTCCTGGGACGTGTCGCGCCGCTGCGACACCTCGGTCTGTGCTGGGGTCACGATCGGCCTCTTTTCGGCGTTCAGCCGCGGAACCAGTGTTGCGGCCGGGGTTGGATGTTCTGCCAGACGTGCTTGGGCTCTCGGTATTCGTCGAGGCCGGTCGGTCCCAGCTCCCGGCCCACGCCCGAGAGCCCGAAGCCACCCCACTCCGCTTGCGGCACGTAGGGGTGGTAGTCGTTGATCCACACCGTGCCGTGGCGCAGCCGGCGGGCAACCCGTTGGGCCTTGCCCGCGTCCTGCGTCCAGACGGCTCCGGCAAGGCCGTACTCCGTGTCGTTGGCGATCCGGACGGCGTCGTCCTCGTCACGGAAGCGCTCGACGGTGAGCACGGGGCCGAAGGACTCCTCGTGCACCACGCGCATGTCCTGCCGACACTCGTCGAGGACCGTCGGTGGGTAGTAGAAGCCGCATCCCAGCGTGGGGTCGTCGGGGCGTTCGCCGCCGCAGCGCAGTACGGCGCCCTCGGCGAGGCCCGCCGCGACGTACGCCTCGACCTTCTCCCGGTGCTGCGCGGAGATGAGCGCCCCGGTCTCGGCCTCGGGGTCGAAGGGACCGCCCAGGCGAATGAGCCGGGCCCGGCGTACGACCTCTTCGACGAAGGTGTCGTGGAGCGAGTCCTCGACGATCAGTCGGGCGCCTGCAGAGCAGACCTGCCCGGAGTGCAGG
>CBFHCJ010000190.1:0-10326 GCA_965654005.1 uncultured Streptomyces sp.
CTGCTCCGATTGCCGATTGCGAGCCGAGGAAGAGCCCGGTACCCAGTGCGGAGCCGAGGCCGATCATCGTTGTCTGGCGGGGTGTGAGGGTGCGAGCGAGTTCACCCACGAGCTCCCCGCCGTCGGCTTCCTCAGGACCGGCCCCCGCGGGGCTCACGGTTTGATTGTCGGTATGCGTCATCATGCCTCCGGAACAAATCGAGCCAGTGCGTCGGCGACGCGCCAGCCGTCGAGTAGGGCGGGGTCGGCGCCAGGCGGACGCTGTCCGGCTCGCGAGCGTCCGCGTTGACGCTGATACGGCTTGTCATGATCAGGGGTGCGGTGTTTCCGCCCAGCCCATTCCACGGCGGATCATGCGCCGGCAGTTCGTCCGCTGGGTTCTCAGCAGGCACGAGTTCGTGACGCTCGTCGATCGTGTCGTCGTGTAGCGGCAATTGGACGGCTCGAGCGTGCACACGTCGTCTCAGGGATCACCGATATTTCCTCCTCGCCGGCCCGGGAGGGTGTCCTCGGTAGGACGCCGGGCCGACGAGGAATCCGATTCTTTGTCCTGGTGCACCAGGTGGTTCATCCCGCTGTCCACCATAATTCACCTTCGATGTCGGGTTCGGTATGGAGCGGAAAGAGGTGGCAGGTCAGCCAGAGTTTCCGACAGCACCGAGGGCGGCTGCTCGGCCGACCTTCACCTGACCGCTCGACCGGAGCGTCAATTGCTATTGCCGACAGTCTCGGACGAGATATGGATTCTCAGGTGGAAAACGGTAGTTGCACCGGACCACTCGGTCTGGGCGCTTCAGGATGCCCGTTGGTGCTGCGTCTCGCCGGGATACCACATCTCTCGAAGCAGGGCATCAAGGCGAAGAGATCCGTCGCCTCCCAGTTGCGTCACAGCCTGTGGGTACCGGCTGAGGACCAGGGAGGCAATCCTCGGCAGCTCGCTTTCCGGGATGCCGAGATCATGCACACAGGTGGGAAGCCCGAGTGACGACACAAGGGCGGCCCAGCGTACCGAAGCGGCGAGCGGGTCGTGCTCGCTCGGTAGCGAGATATCCAACGGGGCATTCACATCCAGAGCCCTGGCGATGGACGCGAGTTCTATTGGCGTGGAATTTACCATGGCCCGCATCACCGCGCCAAGAGTAATGCCCGATGTCAGGGCATGAGGAACTCCGTACGTCCCGCCCAGAATATGGCCGATACGGTGGCTGAGTCCGAGTGTGACGGCCCCAGGCGCGACATAACACTCCCAGGCGGCGATCTGGCAACGTTGCCTCAGGTCGACGGCTCCTGGGTCGAGTGACGGGCCAAGACCAGCAGCCATGCGGCGCACGCCCAGTTCTGCGAGTGCGCCGACGATGGGGCGTCGCGGACCGCACAGGAGGCCCTCAATGGCATGGTCGAGGGCCTTCAGCCCGGACCCGGCCCATAGGGACTCAGGCGTCCCCACAGTCAGCCGACCGTCATAGACCACGATGGCGGGGGTGACCTCCTCTCGCGCATAACTCCGCTTGAAGGTTCCACCCTGCTGGTCCTGTTCCGTGACGCCGTAGAAATGGGCCAGTTCAGCGCCAGAGAGCGTGGTCGGTACTGCCACATGGACGGGCGGGCGCCGGCCGGCGTCGATGATCCGGCCGACAACAGCCTTGGCAGCGTCGATCACCGACCCTCCCCCGAAGCTGATCACCGCGTCTACGTTGAGATCGGAGATCTTTTCCTCGGCTGCAATGATGTCGTCGAGTGGCGCATGAGCGCGGATATCCCCGAAGGTCGCTACTCGCAGCTGACCGCAGGCTGCCTCCACCTGGTCGAGCAAGGAGCCCTGCTTGACCAATGCCTGGGTGGTGAGTACCAGGGCCCTGGACGCGCCACAGCGAGCCAGGATCTGCCCGAGCAAATCAATCGAACCAGGACCCCAGGCTATGTTCCTGGTTGGCAGGATTGAAATCTCTCCCGGTGAAAAATCCATCGGGGCGGCCGTCACCATGAAGGTACTCCTGAATGATCGGCCGCGGACGAAACGGCAGCATCACTGTGAATCTGGGACAGACGAGGGAACAGCGCGAGCGCATTATTGCGGTTGATGTCCGCAAGATCCTCGTCGTTGAAGAATGCATCGAGACCGGAGACCGTCTCTGCGGTCGTCGACTCGGGCATGAAGGGGAAGTCCGAGCCGAACAGAATCTGTTCGGTCCCGATGAGCGAACTCAACCCGGCAAGGGTGTGGGGATTGGCGGACATGGCGGTGTCGTAGTACAGGCGGCGCAGGGAGCCGATCAGATCCTTGGGTTCCCGGGAGGCGATCGAAGCCGCGATCGTCGAAGCGTAGGTGAGCCGCTGCGCGAGATAGGGCGCAGCGCCGCCTGCGTGCGAAAGGATGAGCTGCAGATCCGGGTGCCGGTCAAGCGTTCCGCTGTAGAGGAGGTTCGCCGCGACCCTCGTGGTCTCGAATGGGAACTCGTAGAGCGAGGGCGGAAGGCCGAAACCGGGCTGGCCGACACCGGGAGGTATGGTCGGGTGGACAAAAGCAACGGCGTCGCTGTCCACCAGTTTTGCGAATACCCGATCGAAAGCGGGATCGCCGAGGTAGGCGCCTTGGTAGTGAGTGAACAGCCCGATACCGTCAAGGCCAAGGGTTCCCAGTGCATAGTCGATCTCGGAGAGTGCCGCATCGACATCGGGGAGGGGGATCAGAGCGAAGGCACCGTAGCGGGTGGGATACTGCTCAATGAGCTCTGCCATGAATTCGTTGGTCTGGCGGGCGACCCGGACAGCACTCTGGCCATCCGTGAACGCGACGCCTGGAGCGGTGATAGACAGGATTGCGGTCTGGATGTCATATGTGTCCATCACCTCCAGATCGGATTCGGCTGTCCAGCGCGGGTAGTCGACTCCAGCGATCGGATTGTCGACTCCGGCTTCCTCCAGGGCTTTCAGATAAACCGGCGGGATCACGTGGTGATGGACATCAATGCGATGCCGTGCCATGCGGAGGGCCTTTCACTGGTTCTGTTGTAGCGAACGGCGGCATCCGAGAATGCAAACGCCTTGGCGGATCTTTGAAGTTGAACGGTGCGCGTGCCGACGAACGGTCGGCCCTGGCTGTCGCCCAGGACAGCGACAGGAAGATTCGTGCCGGTCCTCCGGGGACCGGGCCAGATCATTCTGCGATCGTGCGTGGCACGGATCTGCCACGCCTGCGACCGATCCGCCACTCAACTTCGGAGAGCTCCTTCGGCGCACTGCTCATTCCGGAGCTGCCTGGGTCGGGTGGTAATGCTGCATCGGCCGTCGCAGTATCTGTCTACTGGACGCCGCGGGATGACTGAAAAAGACGCGCTCAGTCGAGCGGCTCGAGAGTGTGGAGCTTCTCCAGCAGTTCCGGCTGCTTCTCCTCGAGCCAGCTCGGCAGCTGAAGGCAGCTGCCGAGATCGTCGAGTTCCTCGTCCTTCAGGAATCCTGCAGGGTGGCTGATCGTCGCCTCGAACATGGCCCCAGCCGGGGTACGGAAGTAAACCGAGTAGAAATAGTTGCGGTCTCGCGGCTCGGTGACGTCGATGAAGCCCATCGACTCCAGCCGGTCCTTGAACGTCATCTGGGCGTCTGACGACCTGATGTCGAATGCGACGTGGTCGATGGTGTTCCTCATGTAGCCCCAGGTCCCCTGCGGCTCGTCGGGCTGGTGATCCACCTCGAGCAGCTGTCCGGCCCGGCCGTCGGCCATGGAGTAGGAACTGACGCTCCCGTCCGTGTCGATCGAGTCGAGGCCCATGCCTTCATCGAGGAACATGCCGAGTTCGTCGACCTCGCGCGTGCACACGGTCACGCTGTGCACACCGCGCACCGCCGCGGCCTGCGGCACGTCCGTGCGGGTCCAAGGAAGGCGATCGTCCGTCTTGACTCCCACCAGCTGGTAGCTGATGCCGTCCGGGTGGCTGAATGAGATGCGGCGTTCACCGAGAAGTTCGAATTCGTTGGCCGCTACGCCGTGGGCCGCCAGCCGGTCGGACCAGAAATTCATGCTGTTGGCCGGTACGGACAGCGAGATGGAACTGACCTGCCCGGATCCACGCCGACCTTCGGGACGGTCAGGGCCGAAGACGAACGACGTCAGCAGGGTTCCAGGCTCGCCGTATTCGTTGCCGTAGTACAGGTGGTAGAAGGGGCGGTTGCCATCCAGCAGGACTGTCTTTTTGACCATGCGCAGGCCCAGCAGTCCGACATGGAAGTCCACATCAGTTCGGCCACCAGTAACGGTGGTGGTGATGTGGTGATAACCGTGAAATGGCATGGCATTCCTTTCGTCGGTCTCGTGTGTTGCCGCGCTTGGCCGCTCGCAGTCGGGCCTGCGCGCGTGCACGCGTCATCGAGCTGCCCCGCGACCACCGCGGGTTCGGGCCGTCCATCCGCCCGGGGGTTTGCGTCGAACCGGCCGGAGGTTGACATTAACTAAACGGTACAGTACACAAGAGCCATGTCAAGAGATCCGGCTGGAGCCCCTCCAGTCGGGCGCCCTACTGGAAGGCAAAGTCAGATGGCATCAGACGCTCGCCCCCTGGGAACGGAAGAGGCGGCGCTCGCCCTGGACAGCTCGGACAGCTTGCCCACGCGCCGCGACCTGTTCCACATCCCCGCTGGTCACCCGTCGGGTGAGGTGGCGTATCTGGCAGGAAACTCTCTCGGCCTGCAGCCGAGAGCTGTTCAGTCAGACCTGCAGGTGGAGCTGGACGACTGGGCGCGCCTGGGCGTCGAGGGACACATTGCGAGCACGCACCCTTGGGTCGCCTACCACGCCCTGCTGCGCGAGCCGGCGGCTCGCCTTGTCGGGGCTCTTCCGGAGGAGACCGTCGTGATGAACACGCTTACGGTCAACCTCCACCTGCTCATGATCAGCTTCTATCGGCCCACCCCTGAGCGCAGGGCCATCCTGATCGAGGACTCCGCCTTCCCGTCCGACAGCTACGCGGCGCGCAGCCAGGTGGCGTTCCACGGATATGACCCTGACAAGGACGTCATCAGGCTGGCGCCCCGTCCGGGAGAAGACGCGTTGCGCAGCGAGGATGTCGTCGACTTCCTCGCGGCCGAAGGTCACCGCGTCGCCCTGGTTATGCTCGGCGCGGTCAACTACTACAGTGGCGAGTACCTCGACATCGAGGCGATCACGCGTGCCGGCCACGAAGCCGGGGCAGTGGTCGGTTGGGATCTGGCGCATGCGGTCGGCAACGTGCCTATGAAGATGCACGAGTGGAACGTCGACTGGGCTGCGTGGTGCTCCTACAAGTACCTGAACTCGGGGCCGGGAGCGGTCGCCGGAGCATTTGTGCACAGCCGGCACCTGGCAGACGAGTCCATCCCCAAGCTTTCCGGCTGGTGGAGCACCAACCCCGACACCCGGTTCCAAATGGAGCCGGTCATCGACGCAATTCCCACCGCTGACGCCTGGCAGTTGTCCAACCCCCCGATTCTCGCTATGGCGCCCGTATTGACGTCGTTGCGAATCTTCGATGAAGTAGGCATGGATGCCTTGCGTGAGAAGAGCATCCGCCTGACCGGCTACCTCCAGGATCTGCTGGATGAGGTAAGTGATGGCCGTCCGGTGGAGATCATCACTCCCCGGGAAACCGAGCGCCGGGGTGCGCAGTTGTCGGTTCGGCTGATCGGCCTCGACGCGGAGGAGGTCAGGAATACGATGAGCGACGAATGGGGAGTCGTCACCGACGCCCGCCAGCCGGATGTCATCAGGTTCGCGCCGACGCCGCTTTACTGTACCTTCCACGACTGCTGGCGGGCCGCAAGGGCGCTGGCCACCGCCGTGGACGCGGAATTGGCCAAGAGCTGACCGCTCAAGTCGCCGCGGCCACCGACCTTGCGAAGCCGCCCGCTTCGAGGAGCGAGCTGGTCGCCGCTGAAAACACGTGAAGTCCGACACACCTGATGGAGGTGATGCGTTGTCCGAGCAATGGTCTGTGCTCGAGAGGGAATACTCCCCCAGTTCTCGGGTCGAGAGCCTGTCCAGCCTCATCGACGACTACCGTCTGAAGAGCCTGGAAGCCCGATCCGAACGCCCGCCGATATGCCATTCCTACGGGGATCTGCCGTGCGAGACGTTGGACGTGTTTCCGGCTCAGCCCGGATCAACCGCCCACATCTTCATCCACGGTGGCTACTGGCAGGAGCTCAGTAAAGAGGACTCCTCTTTCCCGGCGATTGGTTTTGCAGAGGCAGATACCACATTCATCGCGGTCGACTACGGGCTTGCACCGAATTTCAGCCTCGACGAGATCGTCGCGCAGGTCCGACGGGCCATCGCGTGGGTGTACACAAACCACTCGACCGTGGGTATCGATCCCGAACGAATCGTCGTTTCCGGATCGTCGGCGGGTGCCCATCTGACCGCGATGGCCGCATTGACGGACTGGGCATCGATGGGTTTGCCGACGAACATTATCCGTGGACTGGTGCTCCTGTCAGGTATCTACGATCTCGAGCCGCTCATCGACACCTACATAAATGAGGCCGTCGGCATGGATTGGGAGACTGCTCACCGCAACAGTCCCCTCCGGCAGTTGAGCAGCGCTCCTCATGGTATTCCTGCGATCGTCGCATGGGGAGATAACGAGACGGATGCCTTCAAGGCGCAGAGCCGCTGGCTCGCCGAGGCGTGGAGCGCGGTCGGAAATCCGGTTTCCTGCCTGGAAGCACCTGGTCGCAATCACTTCGACATCGTCCACGATTTGAGCCACTGGGACAGCCCGCTGGGCAGTCTCATCCAGAAGAAGAGCGAGGAATGGCATGGAAATACAGCCCCGAAAGCTTGACATCGCCACCGCAGCTGAGCGAGCCGCCGTTGCTGAGGCAACCGGGGGCAAGCCCATGCTCGAGTTCAATGGCGGCAGCACGCCGTACATCGACTACCAGTCCATCGACACGCTGCTCTCCCTGCAGCACCCGCGCAGCGACGTCCATCACGAGATGACGTTCTATGTCTCGGGCCAGGTCATGGAGCTCCTCTTCAAGCTCGCCGTCGGTGAGGTCCGCGCCGCCCAGGCCCATCTGGAGCGCGATGAGTTCGGCGCCGCTTTCAAGCTGCTGCACCGTGTGAAGCGGATCGAGGGGCTTCTGACCGGCCTTTGGCCGGTGATCGATACGCTGACGCCCAACGACTTCAACGCGTTCCGGGACTACCTGGGAACCTCGTCAGGTTTCCAGTCCTACATGTACCGAGCGCTCGAGTTCGTACTGGGGAACAAGAACGCCCACATGCTGAAGCCGCACAAGGGCGTTCCCCACGTCTACCCCGACCTCCTGGCGACGTTCGAGGCGCCCAGCATATGGGACACGGCGAACCGACTGCTGGCCCGTCATGGTTACGAAATCGACGAAGCCTACCTGCAGCGCGACGTGACCGAGGAATACAAGCCCAACGCTTCCGTTGAGGCGGCCTGGCTGTCGATCTACAAGAAGGGCGACGTCGACGACAAGCTCTACCAGCTCGGCGAGCACCTCATGGCCGTTGCGGCGGCATTCACCACCTGGAGGATGCAGCACCTGGTGACGGTCGAGCGAATCCTCGGCTTCAAGCCCGGAACTGGCGGCACTTCAGGTGTGGCCTGGCTGCGCTCGATCATCAACCACCGGTTCTTCCCCGAGCTGTGGGATCTGCGAAGCTCCATGTGACATCCGGGAGACGTCGGGAAGCCGGACGGGTACATGAGAAAGAGTCACGACAGGGCTCTCTCATCCTGACCAGTCGGCGATCTCGATGACCTGGTAGCCGCGGCCATTCGGCCAAGAACGCTGTTGTCGCGGTCGGCTCGTGTTCGCCCAACGATGTCGTGGCGGACATCGGGCATGGCTCGATACAGGGCCGACGAGGCTCCTCGGACGTGTGCGCACTCGGACAGCGCAAGCGCAACGACTAGGAGCCTCGTCTTTTCACGCGGCTTTCGGTCGGACATGTGGTGGGCCCTCTATGGCGTCCACGCGATGCCACATCCCCTCAGCCTGCGCGCAGGCGGACCCCGCGGTCTGGGCAAGATACCTCCCGATGAGCCTGCACACCCGGGCGGTGGTCCACACCTGGTCGTCCGTCCAGCCGTGTGCGGCAGGCCCCTCCCCCAGCCAAGCGGAGTCCGGCCTCAGGCGGCGGCCGAGCCGACAGTTCGTAGCCCGAGGGTCCCTTGGAGCACAGCGCCCCCGCCCGCCCGACTTCCAGGAACGATCCCCTTGGCATACCGACTTCCCGCGCGCCCTTAACTCCCGGACGATGCTCGGGACTTTCAAACTCTCCTTCAAGAGGTCAGCGGCCCACATCCGTACCTCTTCGCCGCGCTTACGCTGCTCAGCAGTCAGCCCGCCCCCATCTGGGTACCGCATCCCTCCGGCTACCAGCCACGACGAACCCCCTCACCAGATACGACGAAGACCCAAACCCTAAGGCGCCGAAGTCAGTAAGTGGCGACCGAACGATCAGGGAGGGCTCATGCTCAAGCGTGGCCGTATCACGACGCAGGAAGGGCCGCAAGGCCGCACGGCCGAGGCGGACGACGCCGCGCCCGGCGGAACGGCGACCACCTCAACGGCGCCATCGCGCACCGCAGCGTCCCCCACCCGGGGCGGCGCCGCCCTCCGCCGTACCGGTCTCCTTGTCACCTTCATCCTCGGCGCGCTCACCGCCACTCCCCCGCTGGCCACGGACATGTACCTTCCCTCCCTGCCTGGAATCACCAAGTCTCTGCACGCCCCTGCCGCTACCGTGCAGCTGTCTCTCACCGGCTGTCTTGTTGGCCTGGCGCTCGGCCAGTTGGTGGCCGGCCCGATGAGCGACAGGTGGGGCCGCCGTCGCCCGCTGCTCGTCGGCCTCGCCGTCTACCTCGTGGCCACCGCGCTGTGCGCGCTCGCGTCTTCGGCGGAGGTCCTGGTCGGGTTCCGGCTGGTTCAAGGACTCGCGGGCGCGGCCGGAGTCGTCATCGCCCGGGCAGTCGTCCGCGACCTGTACGACGGCGTGGCCATAGCCCGTTTCCTCTCCACCCTCATGATGATCAGCGGGGTCGCCCCGATCATCGCGCCGCTGATCGGCGGTCAGCTCCTGCGCGTCACGGATTGGCGGGGCGTCTTCGTCGTTCTCGCGGCAGTCGGGATCATGCTCACGGCGCTCGTGTGGGCGAAGCTTCCCGAGACACTCCCGTCGGCCAAGCGGCACGGCGGGGGAGTCGGGACGGCCATCCGCTCCATGCGGACACTGCTGGCCGACCGTGTCTTCACCGGCTACACGGTCGCGTGCGGCTTCGCCTTCGCGGTGCTGTTCGCGTACATCTCGGCCTCCCCGTTCGTGATCCAGGAGATCTACGGCGCCTCCCCGCAGACCTTCAGTCTGCTCTTCGGTCTCAACTCCGTGGGTCTGATGGTCGTCGGGCAGATCAACGGAAAGGTCCTGGTAGGCCGTGTCAGCCTCGACACGCTGCTTGGGGCCGGGCTCTCGGCCATCACGCTCGCTGCGACCGCGCTGCTGCTCATGTCGGCGGGCGCCTTCGGCGCGGTGGGTCTGGTCCCGGTCGCCGCCGCCCTCTTAGTCCTCATGTCAGCGTTGGGCCTGGCACTGCCCAACACCCAGGCGCTGGCCCTGATGCGCACCCAGCACAACGCCGGATCCGCGTCCGCGCTGCTCGGCACGTCCTCCTTCCTCCTCGGCGCCGTCGCCACGGCGCTCGTCGGTATCGCCCGTGAGCGCACCGCCGTCCCCATGGCCATCGTCCAACTGGCGGCGGCTCTGGTGGCAGCCGCCTGCTTCATGGCGCTGTGCCGTCCCTGGAACAGGCGCGCAGCCAAGAGCCTGGGGGAGGAAGGCTGAGCGCACCGACGCTGCGCATCGACAGCCCGAAGAGGGCCGGGCTCGACCCCGCGGAACTGGCTGGAGCGCGCCTTGCTGCGGCAGTCAGTAGCCGCGGGCCGGAAGGGAACATCCGGACGCGGTGGTACGCACCCTCACCCGTGCTCTGGGGATGCCTGAGTCCCCCTACATGGACCGCGTTCGCCTGACCGCACTACTTGGCTTCGCGTGGCCAGGCGAACGGATCAACGGGCTCACCCTGGACCGGCTCGGCCGGAACATGCGCGAGACCGCAACCTCGTGCACGACCTCACCGAGCGCGGCGTCTTCTTGGGCGCCCTCGGCGACAAGCTCGCGGTAGACACCAGCAAGCCAGGGCCGGGCACGGACATGTCCACGCGCTGCTAGTAGGGCTTTGTTAGGTCCTGTGGTGGGCTTCGGGTGTGGGGGCGGGTTGGCCGCATATCGAGCAGGCGCCGGTCCAGGTAGCCAGGATCTTC